>NZ_MAJV01000107.1:0-154000 GCF_001691065.1 Aliivibrio sp. 1S128
ATTCACTATGCCACTACATACCATGATATACGTTGTGGAAAGAGTAACAGGCTTAAACCATATAAAAATAATATTTTATTAGGCTTAGCTCCAGATGGAATGATTTCTGTATTTCTTAATGGCCGATGCTTTGATAATGAACTTCAATTTAAAGTTCAAGCCGTAGAGTATAAAGTAGTTGATGATTTTGTTTACCCAGAGTTAAGTGAAGAAGCCCAAGCTTATGTTGATGAGCGTGGTGTGCCTGTTGGTATTTGGTGAGTCTTGTGATAAGTATTCATAAGTCCATTCTTATTATTTTTTGTTTATTGCTCAGTGCTTGTTCCGTTAAACATCAAGTTAAATCTCAGCAGTTAAATGAATGGACAGTTTCAACTATATCCCCTAAAAACTATATAGCTGTTGCTGATATATTACTTATTACAGGAGAGAAGAAAGAAGGGGGATGGACTGGTTTAGTTAGTAATTATACTACTGAATCTTTAAGCCCTTTGAGTTGGGATGGTGCTGAGCGTTATCATTCAGGTTATTCAATTCAAAGTACTGAATTACCTGGACTAGTCTATATTCGTTGGCATTCATTAGCGAATAAAGTCACTTACAATAAAGCAATTAGGATTTCCGACGATATTAGAAACAAAATGCGTGAATACCACGATATACGCTGCGGTTATTATAATTTATTACTCCCATATAAAAATAATATTTTATTGGGTTTGGCTCCTGATGGAATGATTTCCGTATTTCTTAATGGTGGATGTTTTGATAACGATCTTCAATTCAAAGTACAAGCTGTAGAATATAAAGTTGCTGATGATTTTGTTTATCCAGAGTTAAAAAAAGAATCTCAAGCTTATGTTGATGAACACGGTGTTCCTGTTGGTATTTGGTAAGTGAGAAAACTGGCTGCCGCAACAGCCAATTTAACGACTAGCGAATAACAATCTTCCTAGGAATTAACTCGATTCCTGCTTGATAACGCTTTGCTGAAGCATTCAACCCTAATGCCAAGGCACTATCAGCAATCAGTTCGAATTGCTGTGGTAGAGAATTTACTTTAATAGGTAAAAAATCAAGCAAACGGTTATCACCAAAGGTGCCAAGTTTCACTGTTCCCATCAACTCTGGCTTTTCAATGAGTACATCCAAAATACCTTCAAGTAGGATATAAGAAGTAGTGATAATCGCGTCTGGAATCGTGTCTTCTTTTATCCATTGTTCAAAGGTTGCTTTGCCTGATTCACTATTAAAGTGCTCGCCATAGCCAGTGATACTCATTAAGCCTTTTTCTTTGGCTTTAGCTTCAAATCCCAGCTGACGCTGACGAGATATATTCAGTTCAGGTAAAGCACCAATTAAGCCAATTGATTTTACGTTCTCATTAACCACTGATTTGGTCAGTTCGTAAGCCGCATCAAAATCTTCACTGATCACACAACCAAAGTGCTCATCATCTAATGAGCGGTCAATCGCGATAATGGGTGTGCCTTTTTCTTGAATCGTTAAATAATACTCACTGCCATCAGGTAGACAACTTGCAACGAATAGGGCATCAATACGGCGACTGATTAACGCGTGTGCGACATTCTTTTCTGTTTCAGGATCATCATCAGAGCAGCCAATTAAAATTTGATAGCCAGCTTTACGAGAATTGTACTCTAATAATTTAGCTAGCTTAGCGTAACTGGTGTTTTCAAGATCAGGAATGATTAATCCAAATGAACGGCTGCTGCCTGCTCGTAATGCTGAAGCGGCGTGATCTGGTCGATAATTATGCTCATCAACCACCGCCATTACTTTTAATTGGGTCTTTTCGCTGATGCGGTATTTCTGTGCTTTACCATTAATGACATAGCTTGCGGTTGTTTTTGAAACGCCAGCAAGTTTGGCTATTTGATCTAATGTCATGGTGCAGATCCTTAAATTTGTGGGTCGGATCATATAAATTTAGATCCAATCATTTTATGAGTTGAATTATATGCTGAATCGTTTCAGTATAAAAGCTGAAAGGATTCAGCAAATTTGAAAAGCGTGAAGTTTGCGCTATTTTTACTCTTAGTAATAAATTTTTTGAGTAAATGTATTTGCTGAACTTTTTTTTAATGCTTTGCTGAATCGATTTAGCAGGGTGTAAATATGACCTTATATTGATTGATAAACTAAGCGAGAGGCTAAGACCCATGCTGACACTGACAAAGAATGACATTACGTTGCAACAAGAAGCAACGGATAAGACAACAGCAATCAAAGCGATTGCAAAGCAACTAACAGAAAAAGGCTTAGTTGCAGAGAAGTACGTAGACGGAATGCTAAATCGTGAGCAACAAAACTCAACGTTTTTAGGTAATGGTATTGCTATCCCTCATGGTACAACCGATACCCGTGACTTAGTCAATAACACCGGCGTTGCTGTGCATCATTTCCCACAAGGCGTTAACTGGGGTGATGGTAATGTGGTTTATGTTGCCATTGGTATTGCGGCTAAATCAGATGAGCACCTAGGTATTTTAAAGCAACTGACTAAAGTATTGTCTGCTGATGGCGTAGAAGAGAAGCTAAAACAAGCGAAAACAGAAGCCGATATTATTGCTTTATTAAATGGTGACGTACAGTTTGACGCTGATTTTGACGCCTCATTAATTCAATTGCTTTTCCCTGCAAGCGATATGATTCAAATGAGTGCGGTTGCGGGCGGTTTATTAAAAAATAGCGGTAATGCAGAAAGTAAATTTGTTGCGGAATTAGTAACTAAAGAACCAACGCATTTAGGTAATGGTTTATGGTTGGTAAGTACTGACAAAGGCGTTAAACGCTCAGGTATGTCGATTGTTACTACCGCTAATAGTTGTGAATTTAATGATCTACCAGTTAAAGGGTTAATTGCGATTGCATCATGTAATTCATCTCATAAAGCATTCTTAACGACGATTATTAATGCAGTTTCTGAGCAGCAACAAGATTCGATTTTGTCTGCGACTTCAGAGCAATTACTTTCGATGTTTGCACCGTCTTCAGAAGATGTGGTTTCTGACGTTGATGCAGATAATACCGCGGTCTTTAAAATTAAAAATGCACATGGTTTACACGCTCGTCCAGGAGCAATGTTAGTTGCAGAAGCGAAGAAATACGAATCAAAAATCACAGTGTTGAATTTAAATGGTGATGGCAAAGCGGTGAATGCAAGAAGCTTAATGAAAGTGATTGCGCTTGGTGTTAAACACGGTCACGAGCTGCAATTTACAGCAGACGGTGCTGATGCAAAAGAAGCATTAGCAGGTATTGGTGCTGCAATTGCTTCTGGTTTAGGCGAGGGTTAATTGATGAGTCTTAATTCAAAAAGCAAAGTAGTTACTATCACGCTAAACCCTGCGTTAGATTTAACGGGCAGTTTAGATGCGTTATCGGTTGGCTCTGTGAGTTTAGTTAGTAAAGGCTCACTTCATGCGGCGGGTAAAGGCGTAAACGTTGCTAAAGTACTGTCTGACTTGGGTGCTGAAGTGACGGTTACTGGCTTTTTAGGCCGTGATAATGAAGAGCTATTCTGTCAACTGTTTGAAGAGATGAAAGCCAATGATGAGTTCATTCGTGTCGATGGTGCAACTCGCATTAATGTGAAATTAGTAGAGCAAGATGGTCGAGTGAGTGATATCAACTTTCCGGGTGTTGAAGTCTCTGAACAAGCAATTGCCGAGTTTGAAGTTCGTTTGTTTGAATTAGCAAAAACACATGAATTCTTCGTATTAGCTGGCAGCTTAGCAAGAGGCATTTCTCCTGAACAGTGTGCTGAGTGGATTGAAAAGCTGCATCAAATGGGTAAAAAAGTCTTATTTGATAGCAGTCGTGCTGCATTGGCTGCAGGTTTAGACGCTCACCCTTGGTTAATTAAACCAAACGATGAAGAGTTATCTGAGTTTGTTGGTCGTGAATTAGATACACCAGAGGCATGCCAACAAGCCGCTCAAGATCTTGCACAAAAAGGCATAGAAAATATCGTCGTGTCGTTAGGCTCTAAAGGCGTAATGTGGCTTGGGAAAAATGACCAAGAGCAACCAGAGTGGATGTATTCCCAACCACCTAAAATGAATGTGGTAAGCACGGTAGGTGCTGGTGATACGTTAGTTGCTGGCCTTTGTTGGGGTCACATGCAGCAAGATTGGGATCGTTCACAAATATTATCTTTTGCTACCGCTTTATCTGCTTTAGCTGTATCGCAGGTTGGCGTTGGTGTACCAAATATCGAAGACGTAAAAGAATTACAACAACAAGTAACCCTACACAACCCTATTTCTTCAAACGTGTAATCACGTTTAGTCATAGATTAAGGACAAATTATGAAAAATATAGCTATCGTAACAGCATGCCCAAGTGGTGTAGCAAACAGCATTATTGCTGCGGGTTTATTAGAACAAGCAGCAACAAAACTGAACTGGAAAGCATCGATTGAATGTCAATCAAGCGTGTTACCTGTTGATGTATTAACACAAGAAGTCATTGATTCTGCAGATGCCATTATTATTGCAGCAAATACAACGGTAGATAACACTCGATTTGTAGGTAAAAAAGTATATCAAGGCTCAATTTCAGAATGTACAACAGACCCTAAAGCATGGCTAGAAGATGCAGTGAATAAGGCCGTGGAATTAACCGAATCTGATGTTGTGACAACGTCAACGGTTACCGCTGATGCGACAGGTCCTAAGAAAATCGTTGCGATTACTGCATGCCCAACGGGTGTTGCGCATACTTTCATGGCAGCTGAAGCGCTAGAAGAAGAAGGTAAACGACAAGGCCACATTATTAAGGTAGAAACTCGTGGCTCTGTGGGGGCAAAAAATCAGTTAACGGACCAAGAAATTGCAGAAGCTGATTTAGTTATCATTGCTGCGGATATCGAAGTCGCCCTTGATCGCTTCAATGGTAAGCGCTTGTATAAAACAAGCACAGGTTTAGCACTAAAGAAAACAGAACAAGAAATGGGTAAAGCTTTCTCTGATGCGACTGTTTTCCAATCATCAGGTAAAGCGCAATCTTCTCAAACCGAAGAGAATAAAGGCATGTACAAACACCTTATGACAGGGGTATCACACATGCTTCCTGTTGTTATCGCTGGTGGTTTGTTGATTGCACTGTCTTTTGTATTTGGTATCGAAGCATTTAAAGAGCCGGGCACAATCGCTGCTACATTAATGGATATTGGTGGTGGCGCGGCATTTGCGTTAATGATCCCTGTTCTTGCCGGTTTCATTGCGTTCTCAATTGCTGACCGTCCTGGTTTAGCGCCAGGTTTAATCGGGGGTATGTTGGCTAGCTCAACTGGCGCTGGTTTCCTTGGTGGTATCGCGGCTGGTTTCATTGCGGGTTATGCGGCAAAATTCATTGCAGACAAAGTGTCCCTTCCTCAATCAATGGAAGCACTTAAGCCAATTTTAATCATTCCATTCGTGGCGAGTTTATTCACCGGTCTAGTAATGGTTTACATTGTTGGTGGCCCTGTAGCAGGTATCATGTCTGCACTGACAGAGTTCCTAAACAACATGGGTTCAACTAATGCGGTATTACTGGGTGTTATTCTTGGTTGTATGATGTGTTTCGACTTAGGTGGTCCAGTAAACAAAGCAGCATATACATTTGGTGTTGGTCTTCTGGCTTCACAAACGTACGGTCCAATGGCGGCTATTATGGCGGCTGGTATGGTTCCTGCGCTAGGTATGGGTTTAGCGACATTCCTTGCTAAGAACAAGTTTGAAGCCGGTGAGCGTGAAGCAGGTAAAGCCTCATTTGTGCTTGGCTTATGCTTTATCTCTGAAGGTGCGATTCCATTTGCAGCGAAAGATCCAATGCGTGTTATTCCAAGCTGTATGGCAGGTGGTGCATTAACCGGTGGTCTATCTATGCTATTTGGTGCACAACTACTTGCTCCACACGGTGGTCTGTTCGTACTTCTTATTCCAAACGCGATTACACCAGTATTCATGTACTTGGTAGCAATTGCAGCAGGTACTGCGGTAACGGGTTTCACTTATGCTTTCTTGAAAAATAAAGCGGATGCGAAAGAAGTGGTCGCTGCGTAATAAACAGATAATTTAAAACAAAATGGGCGCTTCCAAGTGTATTGGAAGCGCCCATTTTTTATGTTTGGTGATTGTCCTTAAAACATGAAGTTTACGCCAGCACCAATTGAAGAGATGTAATCGTCAGAAGCGAGTGACATATATTGATATTCAAGATTGAAGCTTACAGAAGGAAGCAGCATCATTGTTGTACCTACAGCAACATAAGGTTTAGTTGACTCCGCCTCTTGTTTTAAGGTTTGATTATTTACCTTATATTGATATTCAACATTGGTGTGGTTTAAGCCAAACTTTCCATAGAAAGAGCCGTAATAAGACATAGGAAAATACATTTTTGCAGCAATAGTGGCACCTGTCGCTGATGCTTTATCATTATTGGTTACAATATCATTCATTGATGCTGTCATGTAGTAACTTAGATCCATCGCAAGCATTGGTGCGAAATGATAGTTATAACCAACTTGAGTCATTAAACCACTACCATGTGAGTCATCAATTTTCAGGTTAGCAAAGCTTGGCTGAATGTAGATTTGGTGTAAAGTGTCTGTAGCTTGTGCAGAGGTTGTTGCACCTAGCAACAAAAATGGGAGTAACCTTTTCATTATAAGCTCGTTTTTTTACCTAATGCGCGATTTTATTGTGAATGAGACAAGGTTGTAAAGTAAATTAAGGATTGAAATGACATTAACTATTTGGTTTTCATTATTATTAGTATCAATGCTTGGAGCAATGTCACCAGGGCCGAGTCTGGCGACTGTTGCAAAGCACACGTTATCTGGCCGACGAATTAATGGTATTGCAGCTGCATGGGCACATTCGGTCGGTATTGGTATTTATGCTTTTGTGACGGTTATTGGCTTGGCGGTGGTACTGCAACAATCCCCAATATTGTTTAAAACGATCAGTTATTTTGGGGCCGCTTACTTGGCTTATTTAGGCTACGGAGCATTACGATCAACAGGAGGTATTGCCGCAAAGTTAGAATCTGGTGAGCAAGTAAGTCTTATTGAATCGGCAAAAGAAGGTTTACTTATCTCTCTTTTGAATCCTAAGATCGCTTTATTTTTTATCGCATTGTTCAGTCAATTTGTGGCTGTAGGTAATGACCCATTAGATAAAGCAATTATAGTGATTACGCCTATTATTGTTGATGGTCTGTGGTACACCATTATTAGCTGTTTGCTGTCGGCACCTAAAATTGTTGATAAGTTAAGAGCCCAAGCTAAATGGATAGATCGCCTTTCTGGTGTTGTGCTTATTTTATTGGCAGTGCGGGTTGTTTTTTATACTTAAATTCCTTGTTTAGTCATTGATACGAAAGAGGAAATAGATTGATATTAAGTGTTCACTTTTTTTGATGTGTATTTTCACTTAATATAACGCCTCAGTGCATACAAGGTATGCGTAACGCATTCTATTATTTTGTTATTAATACATAAGGTTTCTCATGACATTTCAAGCTGCAATTTTCGATATGGATGGACTGCTATTAGACACTGAACGTGTGTGTATGGGGATCTTTAAAGAGGCATGTGAAGCTCAAAATGTTCCATTTATTGAAGAACTGTATCTTTCTATTATTGGCTGTAATGCAAAGCGTATTGAACAACTGTTTCGCGAAGGTTATGGACCAAGTGTTGACTACCCAGCATTAAATCAAGAGTGGCGAGTACGTTACACTGCTGTAGTTAAGCATCAAGCTATCCCAGTAAAAGAAGGGATTATTGAGCTACTAGAGTGGCTAAAAGCAAATGAAATCCCAATGGCGGTTGCGACATCTACACAGCATGATATTGCAATTAAAAAATTGGAATTAGCCGGTCTTGATGGTTATTTTGATGTATTAGCGACGGGGTGTGAAGTTGAGCATGGCAAACCTCATCCTGAAATCTATTTCTTAGCGGCAGAGCGTTTAGGTATTGCTCCTGAAGTATGCCTTGCATTTGAAGACTCTAATAACGGAACTCACGCCGCCGTTGCAGCAAATATGATCACCTATCAAATCCCAGATTTAGTAGAGCCAAGTGCAGAGGTCATCAAACTTGGTCATCAAATCCTACCGTCTATGATTGATGTGTTGGTTGATTTAAAAAACCGCAAAGCCTAGCTTGTTTTGAACTAAATAATGTAGAAGTAAAAGAAAGGCGGATCACTGTGTAGTGTCCGCCTTTTTTGTTTAACGTGTATCAGTAGATATGATCAGGATTAAGATAATAGAGTTTCTAATTTAGGTTGAAGTACTTTAATCCAAGCAGAATAGGCATTAGCGTTTAAATGTAGATCATCACAGGTAAATTCATTCGATAAGAAGCTATTAGGACTCAGGATCTGATTAACGTTCAAATAATGAATATTGTGTTGCTGACAATAAGATTCTAAACGAGAGTTTAACGCTGTCACTTTTGGGTTTAAATGAGCGAGTTTATTACCACAATATAAAGTGCTTTGAACCAATATAGGACAATCATTCTTTTGCCAATAAGTTAGCATTGCGATGTAATTATCAAAAACAGAATCAACAGTAAAACCTTGAGATAAATCGTTGATCCCTGCCATGATTGAAATGAGTTTAGGTTTAACGGCTAGTGTCGTTTCTATTCGACGTAACATTCCAAACGTGGTGTCACCAGCAATTCCTCGGTTTACGTGCGGAATGTGAGTAAAAACATCTTGCCATGGTCCCCATTCAGTAATTGAGTCACCAAATAGAACCATATCTACTTCAGGCGTAAATGTCTGATGTGAGTCGACTAAATGAATATAACGGCTCATGCTATGTCCTCGTTGAGCGATATCTATTTCTTTGCAAAGAAACTTAACTTGCTGGGTTGGATCTTCGATGGCACCCAGTTTTGGCAATAGTCCATCAATCTGAGAGGTAAGAGAGCTTAGTTTGGTGGTGAGTTGTAGTTCTTCTTTTAAAGCATGTAGCTCATTGATTAATGTATACACTGAGATAGATTGAAATTGGTGAAAAAGATCATATAAATCAATGCTATCATTTTTCAGTAAATAAGCGGTTAGTTTTGTTTTCATTGGTAGTTGTCTCTATAACTTTTCAAAAGTATGTTCAATCTCGTCTAACATCCATTCCATGGCATTACCTATGCCACTATCACGACGTTTTACCACTCCAATTTCAATCTGCAAGGCATCTGGAATATGGTAAGTCGACAATCGAATGGTTTTGTTTTGATACCATTCAGATTCTAATACGTGTTCAGGAACGAGAGCCCAACCAACATTACGGATCACTAATGCGGTTATGTAATAATAACTGTCGATGTACCAATGATTGGCAGAGATGGCTTTTTCATGTGAGTGACCAACTCTATCTCGAATAACTAATTGTCGGTGTTGGTTTAACTGGATGAGAGTCGGGGTCTTGTGTTCAGCAAGAGGATGTTCTGGGGAGACGACCAATGCTTGATTGAAAAAGCCAAGAGCGCGGTATTCTAACGAATCAGATAAAGTATTCACGCGAAATAAAAAGCCAAGGTCAGCTTTTTTTTCTTCTACCCATTTTGCAATATCTGCTTGAGACCCATTAATAATTGTCAATTTTAATAAAGGAAAAGTAACCGATATTTTTTGGAAGAAATCCTCAAATACATCAATAGGAACGGCTTCATCCAAAGCAACCGTTAATGCTATTTCTTCACCGGTCGCAGCGGTATCTGCACGAGCTTGTAGGCGTTCACACTGTTCAAGAATTGCCTGAGCCTCAATAAACATATCTTCGCCATCTTGTGTTAAAACAGGTAAGCGTGCACTCCTATCGAATAGATCAAATCCAAGGTCAGCCTCTAAATTTGCAATTGCGGTACTTATTCGAGACTGTGCCTTCCCCATTTTACGTGCAGCGGCAGAGAATGAACCACATTTAACTGAAGTAACAAAGGCATTGAGTTGATCTAATGTCCAATTCATTATTTTTCTCTTTTCTGTAGGCGGATATGACGATTAGAGCAATTAGGTGAAGGCTTAGGATTAACGACTCTTTTTTCTGAGAGTAAATGTCTAATGGTTAATATTGGATGATAAAGTAACATTCGAGGACCAGAAAAACGCATTACTAATCGCATCTGCTCTTTAGGCTCAGGCTTATAGCAATGGATAGGGCAGGTATTACAAGTGGGTTTGTTTTCACCGTATGGACAGCGATCTAAACGTACTTCAGCATAATCCATTAAGGCTTGGCATTCTGGACACAAGGAGTGAGAGTGGTGGTTTTTTTTGCAATAAATTTCAATCATTGCAGAAACGGTTTTAAATTCCGTATTAAGCTTTCCAAGCAGAATATTGCTGGTTTTCATGCATCACTCGTTCTTAATCAGTCATTATTGAACCAGTATAAAGGGGAAATGATATTGGGTGAAGTGTTCACTTTTTCAGAGATCGATTCTAGCTTAGTATATCTTTATCCCATAAAGCATATTGCTCCTAAGTATATGCGCTAAAAGCCATTTAGTTTATTTCTGAATGGCTTTTTTATTTGTGATTATTTATCTTCAGAAGTGTAGCTTGAATATGAACAGTAATAACAGCCGTTTGATTTTGGGTATATTTCTTTAGCTGCATTTAGTGCAGTACTGCACGCAGTATGATACCCAAGTGGTTCACACTTTGTAATGCCAGGGCTGTGGGTGCATGTTGCGGTGTGGACTTCATGATCGCCATTATCTTGTTCGTTTTTATCAACATAAAATAAACTCATAATTACCTCTAAAAATAATATATAAACGGATATCTGAATAATCACAATACGCTTATTAAAAGCGGTTGATAGCTAAAAACATGAATAGTTAGATGGGCGTCACTACAATCAGCGATCTTTTTACGTGTTCACTATTTTAGTATTTAATGTTTTGATCTGTGATTTTGTACCGAATAAAACACCTCATACGTAAAGGTTACTATAAGTATCATTTAATATTAATTATTAGTTATTAATGATACTTTGTGGTAATTCTGTCTGTGTAAATAGACTAATATTGTTTTTGTACTTACTTAACTCTCTTTCTAAAAGTAAAGGAAATTATTATGAACAAAGCATTATTAGTGTTACTTACTTTAGCGTCTTTCTCTAGCCAAGCTTTTGAGGTATCAAGTAAAGATATTCACGAAGGTCAGCTAATGAACAGTGAATTCACCTTTTCTGGTATGGGTTGTACGGGAGCAAACATATCCCCTCAACTAAGCTGGAAAGATGCACCAGAAGGAACAAAAAGCTTTGCTATTACCGTATTTGATCCAGATGCTCCAACAGGCAGTGGTTGGTGGCATTGGTTAGCACTTAACATTCCTGCGAATGTAAGCAGTGTTGCCCAAGGCTCTCCAATGAAAGATATACTACAAACTAAAAATGATTTTGGCACAATGAGTTATGGTGGCGCATGTCCTCCTGCTGGTGATGGGATGCACAGATACCAATATACAGTGTGGGCATTACCACAAGAGAAAATTGATTTACCGGCAGATATCTCACCTGCGGTAGTCGGTTATACATTAAATAGTATGGCATTAGACAAAGCGGTGTTGACTGCCACTTACGTTCGTTAGTTGATTTTATACAAAGGCTAAGAATGATAAATAAACGAGGAGTATGATATGGGTAATACGTTATTTAAAGTACAAACCTATTCAGGGTTGAATGATCAGCATTTACGTAACGTTCATATTTATGCTCCGAGTATTATTTGGGTTAAATCGGGCTGTAAAACCGTTTTTCAAGGAACAGATTCATTTGATATTGATGCACGATCGTGGCTATTAACCTCAGCTAACCAAGAGCTGAATTTCGTTAATAAAGCCTCTTATGAACATTTCTATTCTGTTCAGCTTTCTTTTTTATCAGCGCCACTAAAAGAGATGCTAGAAGAGAGTCAACATCGTGAGGTTAATCGTGAGCATGTTCATGCATTAAAAATCTCGTCTGCGTTAGCTTATGGCTTTACGATGTTACTTGAGATGAGTACACACTCACTAAGTGAAGAGGTACAAAAACTGCATGTAATGGCTTTCTACCAACAATTAGTAGAGTTAGGTGTATTACATGTCCTATTTTCTGAATCTCATGCCTCTTTTCAAAATCAATTAAGCGCTTATTTCTCAAGAGATCCAGCTGAACCTTATCAGCTTGAAGAGGTTTGTCATGATTTTTCAATGAGCAGAGCGACACTAATCCGTCGCTTACAACGTGATGGAACCAATTTTAGAACGGTATTATCGAACGTTAGAATGGGTCATGCACTGTCCTTAATGCAAGATAAACGGCAAACCCAGTTAGATTTGGCATTACAGTGTGGTTATCAATCGGAAAGTCGTTTTAGTCAGCGTTTCCATCAGCAGTTTGGGATCACTCCGAAGCAGTATATGAAGACGGTGGTGTATTGATTAGGTTGTATAAATAAAAAAACAGCGAGCACTTAGGCTCGCTGTTTTTATTTTCAATCATGAATAAGTAGAGGTCTACTTAGCCAGTTTCGTCAGCACACTCATCAATAATTTAATGCGAGGTTCGATTGATTCAAGCAGTAAGTACTCATCAGCACTGTGGAAACCTGCACCGATAGGGCCTAAACCATCTAATGTTGGAACACCTAAAATTGCCGTGTTGTTCGCATCAGAACCGCCGCCCACTTCTTGCCAGTTAATACTGATTTCAAGCTCTTGAGCTGATTCTTCAATCATCGCCATTAGGCCTTCAGTTTGAACTGACGGAACCATTGATGGTTTGTAGGCTTCACGTTCTACCGTGATAGATACGCCATCAACAAACGGTGTTTGAGTCATGCCATGTAATGCCGTATCCACTTGGTCATATTCAGCGTTATCCCAGAAACGAACATCAATCACTGCTGTTGCAGAATCAGGAACGATGTTCGCGCCAGCACCACCAGAAACCACACCTACGTTTAACGTAGTGCCTGATTCAAAGTTAGTCATTGCGTTCGCCGCTAAGATCCAGTTAGCCATTTCAGTGATTGCACTGCGGCCATTTTCTGGTTCATTACCTGCGTGAGCTGCTTTACCGCTGAAAGTCACTTTGTAGTTAGCCATGCCTTTACGTGCTTTAACTAAGCCGCCATCAGCACGTGCTGCTTCTGCAACTAATACGTTTTTCGCATTCTTCGCCGTTGCTTGGATCCAATCGACAGAATCTAAAGAGCCAGTTTCTTCGTCAGGATTCATACATACGCAGATAGACAGTTTATCTATTACAGCCTGGTCTAGATTACGCAGTGCATAAACTACGTTTAATAGGCCAGATTTCATATCAGAAACCCCTGGGCCATACGCTTTTTCAGCATCCATAGACATTGGGCGTTCAGCCGCAGTACCTACAGGGAAAACCGTATCCATGTGGCCAATCATCATTACATCAATGTGCTCAGCGTCTGGCTTGTTGCGAACTTCAAGACCAACACCTGCTTTACCACAATCAACGCGTTTTACAGACCAGCCGTTCATTGCTTCGTATTTAGCTGCCATGTGGTTAGCTATTACTTCGATGCCTTCAACGGTGTACGTTCCGCAATCCACATTGATAAGAGGGCGTAGTTCTTCTAAGTAATCGTTTAAAGAAAAGTTCATCTTGAATCCTTATAGAATCATGTTCATAACAAACATCGCACCGAATGCATTCAGTACAGAAATAGCGATCATTACAGGGATATAACGGCCTTCAGTACCGATAGGACCCATGATACGACCCATGTATTGCACTTGAGAACCCATTAGATAAATAGCAGGAGCAAGAATCGCAATGTGAGTACCATTCAGAATGCCTTGGTCAAACAGTGTGATAACCACACCTACCGCACCACCCATTGACATCCATGCGCCAATTAATACTGCAGCAGCTTCACCCGGTAAGCCAAAGATAGCCATAATAGGAGAGAACAGAGTGCCCATTAAATCCAATGCACCTGTAATTTGCAGTGCTTTGATAATAACGAATGCCATTAATACGTTAGGAACAGTAGAAGTCGTTGCAATAACCCAGCCTTTTTTAGCGCCTTCAACGAAGATGTCTGTCACCATTGGTTTTTTTGCTTTAACGTCGCTCATTATACTGTCTCCTCAGTCATTTTCTTGTCTTGTTTATCGTTGTCTTGGCCTTCTTTACCCTCAGTAATATTTAGGTAAATACGGAATAAGTTTGCGCCTACAAATTTGAAGGCAAACATCACAACAACAGCAAGACCGATAGAAGAAGGAACGGCTAAAGAACCATCTGGGTTAGTTAATGTAAATAATACCGCACCAGAAGAGAAGAAGTTAACAATTGCTGCACCAGCTGTAAATTGGAACATAGTGAAAACATCGGTTTCACGCTTGGTTAGGTGCTTCTCATCTTTTAACTGACGAGTCATAGCCGCACCCGCATCCGTACTTTGTAGGGAAGCGATTAAAGCGAGACCAGAGTTACCAGGAATGCCCATTAAAGGACGAAGAAGAGGAGTCAGAAGCTTACGAGCAGCATCAAGTGCACCGTAATGCTCAAGAACGTTGATCATACCAAGAGCAAACATAACAGTAGGAATAAGAGTCAATGCGAAAATGAAACCGTCACGAGCACCACTACCGCCTTTGCCGCGTAATGATGTTGTTGCTGCTTGGACGCCGTCTGCTGTTTCAGAAACAGAATAAGCGACTTGGCCAAAAGACCCATTTAGTGTGGTGAAGTCAAGAACACCGTACCATTCATTAGATTGCATTACGCCAGAAAAGAACACAACAGCGAAGGCTAATGCCACATAGCTGCCAATACCGACTTTACGAGCTTTATCAGCCGATTGAGTCATAATTACCTCGTTTAATTTAAGATTAGGAATTGTGATGGATTAACCATTTAGGGGTATTGTGAGGGAATGAGTTTTTCATGATTTGATTATTATCAATAAGTATTTCTAAAAGTATAAGATTACATAAGTAGTTTTTTATTTTGTGATCTATCTGAAAATGTAGGTTTTTATGTTGATTTATTAGAATTTTGTATGCTTAGTTGGAAATGGTAGGTAGTTGTATTGTTTTGTAGAGTGGTACATCTTTATTGTAAGTGATACTTGCGATAGCGTAGAGTTAATTATCTATAAGTTGTTGTTATTTTAACGTGTTATCACTTTTTTGAAGAAAACATAAGGAGAGGTTTGAATTTATTTAGAGTGTATCGTTTTTTTGTGAGATTGTTAGACCGATTATAGTTGTTCATCTTCGATTCAGAAATAGAGTGCTAAAGTGAATGCTCATTTATAAAAGAGAGTCATATTATGAAACAGCTATTAACTACTATTGTTGCTTTATTGGTTGGTTTTTTTGTATTGGTTTCGAGTTTATTTTTTGCGATTGGGTTTAGCATTGTTGCTTTTATTATGTCGAAAACGAACAGTAAAAAAGTAGATCAAATAATGGATAGAGAATCAAGAATCATCGAAGGTGAGTATTCTGATGTGACGAATTCTTAGTCATTGACGTTTAATTCGTTGTATTTTAGTGAATCAAGTTCGAGGAAATAGAGAGATAAGGGTGAAATTATCGCGTACCTATGGGATATTTACTGCGGATATTAAGTATGCAGTAATAATTTAGAAGAGGTGAGCGTGGAGAGACTGTTACTAGTCATAGATTTCTTATTAGCACATAAGATGATTTTTAGTGTGCTGATTATCAGTTTTATTTTTCTATTACGTCATTTTATGGTGAAGCATATCCGAGGAGATATTGCATTTTTAACCGAAGATCAGCGTAAGTGGATTTCTCGAACTAAAAATGGTTCGTTCAGCTTCCTTCTCATTATTTTATTTATTCTGTGGCAATCAGAAATTAATGAATTTGCTTTATCAGTGACGGCCATTGCCGTTGCTATTGTTGTTGCCTCGAAAGAAATAATTTTGTGTTTTACCGGCTCGATTCAACGAGCCAGTTCTCGTTCATTTCGTATCGGTGATTGGATTGAAGTTGGTTCTTTGAGTGGAGAAGTCATTGAACACAATATGATGGCGACAGTGATTCAAGAAATTGATTTACACCATGGACAATACGATTACACTGGAAAAACAGCCACTCTTCCTAATAGTATGTTCTTCACCTATCCGGTCAAAAACCTCAATTTTATGAAGCGCTATGTTTACCATAAGTTCTTTATCTGCGTGAGAGACTTTGTCAATTTGTACCCAATGTTACCTGAGTTACTGCATAAAATTGACGTCCATAGTGAAGATTTTATTGATGTTGCTCGCCGTTATAACAGTGTGATTGAAAAGCATGCAGGGGTTGATCTTCCTGGTTCAGAGCCACACATTCATATCACTACAACCTCAATGGGTGAGCAAAAAGTCTACTACATGATTTTCTGTCCTACAGAGAAAGCCTCTCATTTAGAGCAGCTTATCCGTCAGGATTTTATGGAAGCGTACGAGAAGAGATTTCCGAAAGAAGAAAAAGAGAATTTATAAAAGATAAGATTAAATCCTGTCTTGCTTGTTCTTTTCAGAACTCGATATATCAAGACAGGAAGTAAGGTTAGTTATTTCAGAGTATCTAATGGCAACCAAGTGACTTCTACGCCTGCTTGTGCAAACATATCTTGGCTAATTTGAATTTTTTCACCCCAGCGAGATAAAAAATCTTCAGTTTGCTCTGGGCAATATACCTTTGAAATATCGGTTTGAATGATTTTTGCCGCGCAGTTAGGGCAAGGAAAATGAGTAACCCAAATATCACAACCCTCTAAATCTCGCTTAGCAAATAAAATTGCATTCTCTTCAGCGTGCAGTGTTTTTAAATATTTCAGTTCACGCTCATCAGTATCAGCACTGTCTGACACACCGTGTGGATAGCCATTGAAGCCAACAGAAACAATACGGTTATGCTTAGTGATCACCGCCCCGACTTGTGTAGAAGGGTCTTTACTCCACGAACCGACCAATTCTGCCATTTGGAAAAATCGTTTTGCCCATTTAGTTTCCATCATTTCGCCTTTTGTCTCTATAGTATTAGTCAATATAAATTTATCTATATCATAAGCTTATAACACAGTTTGTGACTGTCAATAAGTGTAAAGCATCAATCGTTATTAATAATGCTCAATCTATCCGAAAACCGGATGGATACCAACTTTTTCAATCTTAAATACTGTCATAGAATCGCCTCAATTCATTGTTGTTACTGAGGTAAATTATGACAACATTTCATGCAGACTCATCCATTACTCGTACTTTTTGGCGTTATGCCATCCCTTCTATAGCTGCAATGGTGGTGAGTGGACTGTATCAAATTATCGATGGGATCTTTGTTGGCCATTATATTGGTTTTGAAGGTCTTGCTGGAATTAATATGGCCTGGCCTGCTATATGTATATTAGGGGCTCTTGGTGTCATGATAGGCATGGGAACCGGCAGTGTAATGTCTATTTACCGTGGTGAGAATAAATTAGACAAAACGAAAGTCGCGTTAACTACGGGGATTTGGCTATTAGCAATATTAAGTATTGTTGCTATTGTTTGTATTGTCTTTTTTGCTGAAAATATTTTGCATGCTCAAGGTGCTGAAGGTAAGAACTTTGATTTCGCGATGGATTACATCAATGTCTTAATGTTTGGTGGTTTTTTTACTGCGTGTGCAACGGCATTACCTATGCTAGTCAGAAACGACGAAGCTCCGAATGTAGCGACATTTCTATTGGTTGTTGGTGCGTTAATTAATATTGTATTAGATTATCTATTTATTGGTGTTATGGGCCTTGGCTTATCAGGTGCGGCATTGGCGACACTTCTTGCTCAATCTGTTGTAACCGTTCTTGGTATTCGATACTTCTTTACTAAACGTTCAAGTATTCAGTTATCACTTAAAGACGTTTTGTTTTCTAAAAATAAAGCAAAGCAATCACTAGCATTAGGTTCATCTGCATTGGTGATGTATATGTATGGCAGCTTTGTTGTAGCTATGCATAACGCGTTAATGATGCACTATGGTTCAGCTACAACAGTAGGAGCTTATGCGATAGTTGGTTATCTGTTTATGTTGTATTACCTACTTGCGCAGGGTATTGCGGAAGGTGCTCAACCGCCAATCAGTTATTATTATGGCGCTAAAGAAAATAAGAAAGTATATCAGATATTTAAATTGGCGCTTAAATGGGTAACGATTACCGGAGTAGCGTGGGTTGGTATTTTAAATATTTCACCAGAGCTAACAACGGCATTATTTACCAACGGCGATCAGTCATTAATTGCTGAAACCATTGTTGGTATTCGTTATCACCTGTTTGCCATATTTCTCGATGGTATTATTGTGTTAGTGACGATTTACTTCTTATCTGTCAGTGAAAGTAAAAAAGCGATGGTGATTTCAATCAGTAACATCATAATTCAATTGCCATTTTTACTTATCTTACCTAAATGGTTTGGAATTGATGGTGTATGGTTAGCGATGCCTATTTCTAATATTGCTTTGATTATCTGTATTACGCCGATGGTGTGGGGCCATTTAAAAGCACAAAAGATCATCAAACCATTGCCTTTATCGCACGTATTTGAGCATCAAAGTAGTGCATCAGTAGAATAGGGCAATACTTCAAAAAAGAGGAAGTATTTGATCTCATCATTTACTCTTTTAAATTAATACCAATCGAATAGACTCTGTGAGCTATTCGATTTTTTATATAAGGAAGAAAAATGACAGAGTTTGAGAAAATGATAAATGGAGAGATCTTTAATGGTGGTGATCCTGAGATAGATGCCATTAGAAGTCGAGCTACTCAAACTTTATTTGCGTTTAACCAAGCAACAGAACAACATAAGCGTAGCGAGTTGCTTAGTGAGTTATTTCATCAGTTTGGAAATAGCGTAATTCAATCTCCATTTTCTTGTGAGTTTGGTAAAACCATTTCGATTGGAGAGCAAACGTTCATTAATATGAATGTGATTATGCTTGATGGTGCGCAGATTACGATTGGTAATAATGTATTAGTTGCACCAAATGTTCAGTTTTATACCGCGTCACATTCTCTTGATTATAAAAGTCGCCGACGTTGGGAGACTTTCTGTAAGCCAATTGTAGTTGAAAATGATGTGTGGATTGGGGGAAGTGTAGTTATTAACCAAGGCGTGACGATTGGGGCTCGTTCAGTGATTGCAGCCAACTCTGTAGTAAATCATGATGTTCCAGCGGATTGTTTATATGGTGGAAGTCCTGCCAAATTTATTAAAAAATTAGATCAAAAATAGCGATTAATATATAAAATAGTGAACGGTTAATGTTGAATTATTTCAACTTATTTCTATATGTACATAGTAAGATTGTTGTTTAAAAATAGTTCAATATAATGATTGACCTTCTTGTAAATCAGGAATATAAGTGTAGAAAATTTCAGCATACTTTATGTTGATTTTCATTATTTTATTAATTCGAGGTTTACATTGGATATTGCCATTTTACTTTTTTTAATTGTGATTAATGGTGTGTTTGCTATGTCTGAGATTGCACTCATGACAGCAAAAAAGAGTCGATTACAAAAACTGGCAGCAGAAGGAAGTTCATCTGCAGCTAAAGCAATCAAATTGGCTGAAGAGCCAACACAGTTTCTATCTACTGTGCAGATAGGAATAACCGTTATTGGTATTCTTAATGGTATTTTAGGCGAAGCCGCACTGGCAGGGCCAATATCAGAGCTGATCATATCGTTAGGTGTTCCTGTAACGATAGCACCAACTATCTCAACTATTTCTACGGTTGTTGTTATTACGTACGTTTCTATTGTTGTTGGTGAATTAGTACCAAAACGTATAGCACAGTTCCATGCTGAGCGTATATCTACAGTTATCGCACCATTAATTAGTGTGTTAGCGTCTATTTCTAGACCTTTTGTCTTCTTACTCTCGATTTCTACGGATGCTTTGCTGCGCTTGCTTGGCCGCTCAAATCAAGATGGCGCTTCTATTACGGAAGATGACATCCATGCTCTGTTACATGAAGGTTCTGAGCAAGGCGTCATTGAGAAAAAAGAGCATACAATGGTACGCAATATCTTTCAGTTAGATGATCGAAAAGTGGCATCCTTAATGACGCCAAGAAGTGAGCTTGTTTATTTTGATACTGAACAATCATGGGATGAAAATTTACCCAAGTTATTGCGTTCAGATTATTCAATTTACCCTGTGACTCGTGGTGGAATGGATAATGTTCTTGGGTTTACAACCGCTCGGTTTTTATTGAAAGCTGCGCACCAAGAGCATAGAACTAAATGGGTAATGCGTAATTTATTACCATGTTTAACTATTTTAGAAAATAAATTTGCCAGTGAACTGCTTGAGTTATTGAAAACAACAGGTGATGAGATTGCATTGGTTGTTGATGAATATGGTGATGCTCAAGGGATCGTGACTCAAAAAGATTTACTTGAGGCATTAGCGGGTGAATTTAAATCCGAAAACCCGAATGATTCATGGGCTGAACAAATATCAGAAACGGAATGGGTGCTTGATGGTTCCATCCCTACTACGGTGTTGAAATATACCTTAAATTTAGACTCGTTACCTGAAGAGAAAGAAGCTGATTACCAAACATTAACGGGAATGTTTATGTGGTTAACAACGAATGTTCCTATGATTGGTGACACTATTCAGTATCAAGGTTGGAATTTTGATGTTCTTTCAATTGATAATAATAGAGCAAATAAAGTAAGAGTTACTCAGGTTTGAAAATAGAATCAATTCAGTAACAACCGAATTACTACGATAACTATATCGTAGTAATTTTTTTATCGAACTGGTTACTGAGGCTGTTATTAAACAAAAAGAAAGGATATGTTGAAAGCGATGAGAGATCGTATAAGTGCTTTCATTTGTAATGCATCACACTGTCTAGTTAATGGTGCATTTAGTTATAAATGATTAGTGATATAAATAAACGTTATGAATAATATAAAAAATTTATGGATTTTTAAGCCTTGCTTGTTTTTCGTTTTTTTTATTACAATGTATTATCCGTTTAAATGTCAGGCGCGAAAATAAATATTAAATATCAATATTTTGCGGGTGTGGCAAAGCGTTCTTATGGCGATTGTATTAATGAAAGTGAAACAGTAAAAAGTGCGGATATTTATAAAAAAGAAAATAGCGTAGGTGTTATTGTCAATAAAGTAGGAAAGGTAGAAGTGTTATCACCTTCGATAAATTTATTGTATAAGATATTATCTGAAGTAATGAATATAAAATATATATGGACAGTTACTGTATTGGAAGACGTAATCTAAATGAAATTTATTTTTAATAAATATGTGGTTAGCGTTATTATCATCTTTATTTTGTTTGAATATGCAATCTGTGTCGATTATCAACGGTATGTTGAATCAAATATCAAAAAAACGATTGAAAAAATTGATCTAAGGTTTGATAAAGCAGCAGCATCAGTAGATGAACTCATCGATCTCAAAGGCAAAACTTGCGAAGAGATGATGTTGCCATTACAAAAAAAGGTGGCACGTTCTTCGTCAATTAATAGTATCTCAGTCATCCAAGATGGTCAGTATTTTTGTAGTTCGATTGTTGGTAGTAATATATCGAAAAAAAGCATACCAGAAAAAGAGATACACATAAAAGAGAAGAATCTGTTAACGGGTCAACCAAGCATTTCATACTATCATCGCTATGATGATGAAAATGGACTTCAATTTTATATGAAAGAAATACCTTTAGAGTTAGAGGATTCTCGATTTGGGCAGATCTCGTTATCAAATTCACAATATGTAATATCGAAAGGGAATGTATTTAGCATTCATGCTTTAACTGATGAGAAAGTATATTCATCAAATAAGTATGACTTTCATTTATTGTTTAAATACGATAGATGGAGTTCTATTAAATCTTATATCGTTGATAAGCGACTAGATATTGTTATCTCATTGTTAATGTTGATTTTAATGCTGGCGTTGTTACGTATTTTGTCGAACACAAGTACGCGATTTAATTTTAATTTTTATAAATTAAGGAGCGCAATTAGACAAAATCAGATAACGCCGTATGTTCAACCGATAGTCAGTGCAAAAGAGCAAATTATTGGTGGTGAGGTATTAGCTCGATGGATTAAACCGTGTGGCACCATCATATCACCTCTGGAATTTATCCCTCAAATGGAGCGGTTTGGACTTATCGGTGAAATGACAAAATCGATCCTACGCCAGCTTCATGATAGTTATAAAAATTCGAGTCATAATGGTTTAAGAATAAGTGTAAACCTGACTGAAAGCTGTCTTTATAATGATGAGATTTATAGCTTATGTAAGCAGTTATCTGAAAAGTGTATTTTAGTCTTAGAATTTACTGAATCAACCGAGTTTGAAAATAGAGAAAAAATCACAAGTTATATGCAAAAATTTCGAGCGATTGGAGTGAAGTTTGCATTGGATGATTACGGTACTGGTTACTCTTCGTTGCAGTATTTAAATTATTATCAGTTCGATTTTATTAAGATTGATAAATCATTTATTGATGATATTGAAACCAATTCACAGTCACTTAAAATACTGGAAAATATTATTTTATTGGCGAATAATCTGGATATTAAATTGGTTGCGGAAGGGGTAGAGAATAAGAATCAACAACAGATATTAAATGAGTTGAAGATCTCATCACATCAAGGTTTCTTGTACTTTAAACCAATGCCACTTAATGATTTTAACGTGATAATTAACGCTAAGTAAAATGATAGGGAGAGGCGATTGTGTGTCTCCCTCTCCCTTATTATTTACTTATTCAATAACCAACTTGGATTTAATGATTGCCAAGAGATCTCAGTAGTTCGATACAACGAAATACTAATGAACAGTGAAATAGCACCAAGTAAACTATACAAGCTTAAGAATCCAATCCCTGCTTGTGAAAAACTCATGAAAGGATCTGAAGAGAGTAAAATCGTTGTTGGGATTTTATATATATGAGTTAGAAAGACGGCAATACCATCCCAGTTTAACACCCAAGTTGAAAGCAGTTTCAGTGCATAACCGCCTAATAGTAAGATAATTAAAGGTGAATTACTGACTTGAGATACCGCTAAAACTAATCCTGCAATAGGTAACATCACCACACTAACCAGTAGCATTCTTCCCATAAATTGCAGCCAATTGGTAATCACTGACATTAATGAGGAGTGTTCATGAAGCATCACTAATACAGTGTCACTTGATAAGCTCATTATCCAAAAGAATAGATTAGCGATAAGTACCAGAGCAGAAAAAATCAATGGAATAACAATTAAACCAAAAGCCAGTTTTATCGCGTGCGTATATTGGCTGGAGATAGGCATGCTACGCCAAAAGGCAGAGCTGCCTTCATTACGCTCTTTTCGTAATGTTTTTGAAAGGTAAGTTGTTGTTAGTGCTAATGATAAAATACCAACGATAAAGCTTAACCCGAGCTGTAGGTCATTTGAAAATTCAGAACCAAACGGAGTGACATTTCCTTGAGTTTCGACTGAAATAAACAAATTATCTTGTAGGCTAGTGTTCATCATTAAGCTAATGAAAAGTATCGCACCGCAAAGAAGAATAAACAGAGGAACACGAGTAATCGTCTTGTGTTCAATCAGCTCTTTTTCAAGCATATATAATGATGGGCGCATTAAATAGATTCCTTTTGAAGGGCAATAAAGAATTCAGCTAACGTACCTTGAGGTATGTTATTCATGCTCTCTTTCTTTACACATTTACCTTGTTTTAAGATCAATACATCCGTCAATAGATGCTCAATTTCGGCCACCTCATGGCTCGCAATAATTAAACAGCGTTCTCCTGCATCAAACCAAGTCGTTAAGTGCTGATAAAAAGTGTCGCGATATAATAAATCTAATCCTAAGGTAGGCTCATCTAAAATCAGAACTTTAGTATCGGTTGCTATCACTATCGCTAAATGGACTTGCACCTTCATGCCTTTTGATAGTGAGCTTATCTTGCTATTTAATTTGATATTGGTATTACTCAACACAGAAGTCGCTTTATTAATATCAAAGCTTGGGTGGATCCCCGAGGTATATTTTAAAAGTTGTTTTACACTCATCCATTCAGGTAACACGTTCACATCAGAAATGTACGCTAAATGCTGCATTAATTCGGCGTGTTGATCGATAGGGTGCAGACCATTAATACTGATCTCACCCTCATAGCGATGAGCCCCCAATAGGGCGTTAATCAATGTCGATTTTCCCGCGCCATTATGACCGAGTAAACCAAGCACTTGGCCAGCCTGCAAATCAAAACTGATATTACTTAATGCTTGTTGATTCTTATTTGAATCTGAATAGTGTTTTGAGACGTTTCCTACATGGACAAGATAAGTCATTCTGTGCCTTACATTATTGAATTACTTAGTACTATTGAGTAGAAATACCATGATAAGTTCCATAAAGAAAGAAGAGGGTGAAGATCATCTGTATTAGATAAGTATTCACCCATTCTAGAATGTGCTTTATTGAGTCGCTTTAGCTAAGTGAACTTTGGGTTTTCTTATTACTAAATAGACCGCAATAGCCGCAAGCGCGAACCCTACTGCCCCTTGCGTATCAAACTGTTCACCAAAGATTATCCATGCTTGAAATGCCGTCATTGGCGGAATGAGGTAAAAGGTAGAAGCCACACTTGAAGAATCACCTTGTTTGATTATATAAAGCAACAATAGAATAGCCGTAACGGAGACAACTAACACTAACCACATTAATCCAAAAATGAATTGCGCATTCCATGTCACTACCATCGTTTCATTTAATAACGCGACAGGTAAAAAAACCAATGAGGCAGCGCTGTATTGCCACACCATACTGCCAATGAGATCTGAATTCTGGCAGTATTTTTTTTGATATAACGTACCAAAAGTAATTCCAATTAAGGCAATGAAGGCAAAAAGATACGCAGTGTATTGGTTGCTGGTGTCTTGCCATTCCATGTTACCTTGCAGTACCAACGTGATCCCAAGTAAGCCAAGGAATAGACCGACCCAATGCAGGGGAAGTAAACGTTGTTGGTAGCTCGTGATCGCTCTGGTTATACCGTGGCAACTATTAATGTTCATCGAGAATTTCAAGCAAAGACGTTAAATGCGCCGTCTGATATTGATTTATTATCTCTTAGCAAAGCCATGTTCTGTACTCAAGATCAATTTAAGCATTGCATCCGTATTAGCTTTGCCTCTTATCGCGATAATGAAAAATGGAACAACGGGATAAAGACATTGGCTAAAATTATTGCGGAACACTGTAAATAAATCCCCTCAACCATCATCTATGACGTAATTAGCGTAATAGATGGCATCTTAGTTTGAGATACGTTAGATTCGGTTCTCATTAGCTCACCAAAGTCAGAGGTTACCATGTTCAGTCAACGTCCCGTTAAGCCAGCTAAAACCATTGATAATGTCTATGGTAGTGCCTTTTATCACCTTGAAGCTAAAGATCGAACCATAAACGAATTACGAAAGAAATTGATTGCGAAAACAGACAATCAAGAGTGGATTGATACGGTTCTGAATGACTTAGTTGAACGCGGTTATTTAAAACCAGATAACGATTTTGCCATTAAATTTGTTGAGATGGCTTTTAGTTCTGAAAAAGGCAGTCAGTTCATTTTGTCTAAGTTGAGAGAAAAAGGGATCAATGAATCGATTGTTAACGAGGCGATTGCTTATGTGACAAATCGCGATGAAATTTGCGAAGTGACTTTACTTAATAATCGATTAGCGGACATGAATTTAGAGTCACTCTCTAGTGATAAATTGTACGCAACCTTAACCAAATATGGGTTTAAATCAGCAGACGTTCGAGAAGCGATAAAATCTCACCCAGTGGCGTCAACGTTGTCATCAAAAATGAAAATTAAAGCCGACAAAGCTGATATTGTAAAAGAAATAGAAAAGCTGGCTCGTAAGCTAAAAGGTAAGTCAATTATCAAGCGAGAACTAAAACAAAAACTGATTGATATATCGAATTTTGATGAAGAAATTGAAAAATTAGAATTGGATGGAACCATTGATTTTTACGAGAATTGCCAAGCAAGATTGGATAAAAAACGCTTTGATTTAAGTAAATCAAAAGAAAAAAGCAAAGCGTATGCCTACCTTTATTCTCATGGTTTTAGTTCTGATGAGATCAAAGAAACATTAAATAATTAGATAAAGACCAGTTACGCTATACCTGTTAGAAAAGCCCTATTGTTCAAAATAAAGGACAGCAGGGCTTTTGGTATGATTAATGACTATCTACAGTGAATAGAAGAAGTAAATTTGCGATTTCATTCGAATGATAATGCCGCGAATAACATCTAAGAAAGCCATAAAGCCAACGGGTTTTTCACCTGATATCCACGCTAAACCTACTGAGCCAACAGGAATATCATAGCCTTGGTCTTCTTGCAGTTTCAAACGAACAAAATGGTGCTTGTTATTGACGTTTAATCCCGTAGTTTGGCGAACATTGGTTTCACGACCAAGTAAATTAGCTTGTGCTTCCCCTGTCGCTTCGATAATACCTTCTACTTCTGCGATGAATACTTTACCCGGATAAACCGCACTTGAAAACTCAGCAGGGCGACCCACTTTGACATTACGAATGGCTTGGTGGTTAACTCGCATTAATACATATTTTTCATTGGTGTACATTTGCATACGAGGGACAGTACCTACGTATTGCCCTTCACGAAGAATGAAGTTAGTCACATAGCCATCAGCAGGCGCATAGATCTTCGTATTGTCTAAATTCCATTGTGCTTGGGTGACGTTTTCTTTCGCATTAGCTAATTCATTTTCTTTGGCTTTTACACCGAATTTCGCATTGTCTAAATCCAAAATCGCTTTTTCGTTTGCTAATTTTGCTTTGTCTAATTGAGCAACGGCACTAGCAACATCAATTTCACCGATAGAAACTAACGTGCCTTGTTCATCTAATGCGCTTTGTGTAATCGTATTTTTTACTTTACGATTTTGGTCTACGTAGCGTTTTAGCGTGATTTTTTTGTATTTTAAATCTTGGTTTTTAGATTCGATTTGTTTTTGACTTACGACAATGTCACTTTCAGATGCTGAAATTGCTTGGTGTGCGAGTTTTACATTTTGTTTGGCGACATCAAGACCGACTTCACTGGCTTCTTGTGACACATTCGCCTTATTAAGCGCGATTTGATAAAGCTCGTCATCCAGTTCATACACCAATTGGCCTTTCTTCACTTCTTGATTTGGTTTGATATAAATGGTTTTGACTGTGCCCTTAATCTGGGTACTTGCCGGTCGTAATTGAATGTGAGGAGATTGGACGACGGAACCACCAGATAAATCCATTGGCGTATAGTTCAATAAACCAGCCCATACAAACAACAACCAAGATCCGCCGCCAATGTAAGCAAAACCTTGTGTGAATTTATTCCAAGGCATACCTATCATTCGCAGTAGGTAAATAAACAAAGCCCATACCGCTAATCCCTCAAGCATTGTGGTTCTCCTCTTGAGTTGATGCTGCTGTGCCGGTTTCTATTATTGGTGTTTGCGCTTGCGCTTGTGTCTGTAATGGTGAAGTCGGTTGATGCCAAATATCACGAATTTTAATTAATGCTTTTTCTGCATCGACAAAAGCACAAATGACCGCTAATACCCAAACCCAATGCCAGACAAACCCTATCCAAGTGAGGGCAGTAATTAATCCAATTTGTTGGTGTTGTTTACTGTGTGCTTTGTTAATTGGTAATTCATGAAGTTTCCAAAAACCATAAGCAAGCGCAATAATACTTCCAATCATAACAACGCTTGCAACAACATGTAGCCCGAGATCCTGACCTGATCCAACAAAGGGCATACTGACTAAACTCATAAATGATTTACCTTCAAAAATAATGAAGGGTAAGCATGGGGGCTAATGGCACATTTAGTCGATACGATAGGTTTAATTCTATCTATATTTTAGCATTTGTGATGTATTTAACTGTTTTTGTTTGGTGTGATTAATGTGTTTCTGTATTGAATAGGAGTCACACCATACAGACGTTTGAAAGCAACAGAAAAAGACGCGGTATTTTTATAACCAACACGTTGAGCAATGTGGTGAATTGATAAGTCACTACTCATTAAGGCGATGGCTTCATCACAAATACTATGCTGAACAATATCCGTAAATGAAATACTTTGATCCTGTAAGCGGCGTTGTAAGGTTAATGGGCGCATTCCCATTTTTTCTGCGATAAATTCAAGTGTTGGATAGCCAAAAAATAGCGCGTATTTTGTTAATTCAAAGACAATTTTTAAAATATCTTGAGGAAGAGGAATAAGCATATAACTCATGGCTTGTTCAACAGTAAATGCTTTTACCTGAGACGCAGGTAACTGAAATTTTCTTGGGTAAGTGATGTCTTTTACAGGAAACCAGACTTGAGTATTTGGACTGTTCCATACAATAGGACAGTTAAAAATAGCGTCTATTTCGCCTAATGCACCAATAGGCCCTCCTGCTAAGTGAATAGCTATTGGCTGGTAATTATTGCCATGAAACAATTGAAGTAAACGTAAGAAAGATCCTGCGGCTAATATACTTTCATGAATGCGAGCCTGAGGAATTAATGTGGGTGTGAGTATTCGCCATTTAGCGATAGAACCACTTAATAACATATTAACTTGAACGCCTGACTGCAGAGCATTATGCACTGTATTTAGGCGTTTTATCGCCATTCCTAAATTAGTCGAACTTGCAAGCAATTGCACAAAAGGGCCAAACAGTGTCAAGCTACCTGATTGAGTTAGCTTTGCGGTATAGGCAGGGTCTTGAGTTAAGTGCTCAATTTTACAAAGTAGAGATTCTAGATCTCTTAATGGCATTAGTTTTAATTGATAATCCAGTAAATGCGATGGGATATTAAAATCAGAATGAGTTAAGCCATAGTGCTTCATTGCATGATCAATCAGCATTTTTGCGATATGAACGCGAACAAGATAAGTCGCACTGAGCTTTGCCATGGAACCCCTTCAATGATCATTTTTGGTTATCGTAGAGGTGATTATATCGAACCTTATTGTAATTTATACTTATGTTGTGAATTTATTAAGAAAGGTAAGGATAATCAATTTATTATGCTACTATTTTCAGCAACCTATTATAGGTATTTATTGAGAGGTTATCGTGTTTAGAGGTAAATGGAGTGACGATATTCAAGGGGCAGCATTACACCCTGTTATCATTGAGATCATTCAAAAAGTAAAAGAACAAACAATAGAAAATACAGAAGTAGGTAGCTACCCATTAGAAGATGAGTCAGTCTATTTTATTGTCGATGATAAAACCGAGTTAAGAGAAAAACGTCGCTCTGAAATTCATCACAAATACCTTGATGTACAATTGATATTAGAAGGCACAGAAACCTTTGGATACAGTGACTATCCGTTACTGTCGATTGAAGATGACTATCTTGCAGAGAAAGACATCGCTTTTAGCAATGATGTTCAAGATGAACAATTTGTCACATTAACGGCGGGAGAGTTTATTGTCTTTAATCCTAAGCAACCGCATCGACCATTAGTGGCCGTTGATGATAAACCTGCGGCGGTGAAGAAGCTGATTATTAAAGTGAATAGTGCGCTGTTGGTGTAGTTATAGCTATATATCTAGAGTTAAAGCCGATGATTGATTTACCTTATAAAATTAGTTATTCATCGGCTTTTTTAGATTTATTGTAGAGCGAGTAACTTACACTAAACTGACTTCAACATCTGATTGAACTTGGCTTGAACATGCAAGCGTATAACCCTGAGCTAGTTCTTCTTCGCTTAGTGTTTCAGTACTGGTGCGGCTTACTTCACCTTTATCTACTTTACATTTACATGAACCACACATACCGCTGCGACAGGCGATAATGATCGGAACGCCGCTTTCTTCTAAAACATCGGCCAGTGTTGCCCCTTTCGTTATTTCTTTTGAAACGCCAAAAGCAGGGACTTCAAATTGCACTACGCCAGTGTTTCCTGCCGTTTCTGTTACTTCGGCTTCAATCGGGGTAAAGCTTTCTTGGTAGAAGTTATCCATGTTTAATCCCATGGCTTCAACATAGGCTTTCATGTCTTGCATAAAGCCCGTTGGGCCACATAAGAAAACCGTTCTTTCTGTTAGATCTGGGCACAGTGTGGCTAACCATTCTTGATCTAATCGCCCTTGAGGATAATCAGTATGTTGAGGATCTTTTAAGAGAAGCTGCAAGTTAAAGTTAGTGTGTTTTTCGTTTAGATACTGTAATTCATCAAAATAAATCGTGTGTTCTGGTGATCTCGCCATATGAATAAACGTGATGTCCACATTGGTTTTATTTGCTAACCAAGTTCGTGCCATCGACATGACAGGAGTAATACCACAACCTGCACTCAATAATGCAATTTTAGGTTTAGCTGAACAATCAACAGAGTTGAATGGACCAGTAGGAGCTAGCGCTAAAATGCTCTCGCCTTCATTGAATTGATCAATTAAATAGTTAGAAACTTTACCGCCATCAACACGTTTAATGGTGAATTGCAGGAAATCTTGATTTGGTATTGAGCTAATAGAGTAAGCTCGGTATTCCATTTTCCCGTTTAATTCAACGCCAAGACTGATGAATTGTCCCGGCTTAAAATCAAACGTGTTGTTATTGTCTGAAGAAAGTTGAAGGCTGATAGTATCATCGGTCTCTAGCCATTTTTTATCACAGCGAAGTTGAGCGGCGGTTATCGGCCAAATAAATTGTGTCATGGTTTTTCTCTATTCAGTTTATTTCAAGGATTGGTATTAGCAAAAATGCCCCAGATAACTGAGGCATACATTCATTAAGTGCGAAAAGCAGCGATTATGCGGCTAAAATCGTTTTTAAATCGTCTTCTACGTTGCTAATGCTACGCATATCGAATTTCTCTTGCATGATTGCAAGTAGGTTATCGGTTAAGAACGCAGGGGCCGTCGGGCCTGTGTAAATGCCTTTTACGCCAAGAGCGAATAGAGTTAATAGAATAACAATCGCTTTTTGCTCGAACCAAGAAAGTACCAGCGTTAATGGAAGTTCGTTAATGCCACAATCAAACTCTTTCGCGAGTGCAAGTGCGAGTTGAATCGCTGAGTAAGCATCGTTACATTGACCAACATCCAATAAACGCGGGATACCATTAATATCGCCGAATTGGTTTTTGTTGAAACGGTATTTACCACAAGCAAGCGTCAAGATAACTGAATCTTCAGGTGCTTGAGCAGTAAAGTCTGTGAAGTAGCTGCGTTCCGCTTTGTCACCATCACACCCGCCAACAAGGAAGAAGTGGCTGATGTTGCCTTCTTTTACTTGTTCAATAACCGCAGGCGCTGCTGCCATTAGAGCATTACGACCAAACCCAACCGTGATCATTTGTTCAATCTCATTATGTTTGAAGCCTTCTTGCGCTAGTGCACAATCAACAACCGCTGTGAAATCGTCACCTTCTAGGTGAGCAACGCCAGGCCAGCCAACAATGCTACGGGTGAATAGGCGATCGGCGTATAGACCTACATTTGGGTTCAATAGGCAGTTAGACGTCATTACGATTGCGCCAGGGAAGTTAGCAAATTCTTTTTGCTGGTTCTGCCATGCGCTGCCGTAGTTACCTACTAGGTGAGGGTACTTTTTCAGCTCAGGGTAAGAGTGAGCAGGCAGCATTTCACCGTTAGTGTAAACGTTGATGCCTTTGCCTTCTGTTTGTTGAAGGATTTTTTCTAAGTCATGTAAATCGTGACCAGAAACAAGAATACATTTACCTTCGATGGTTTTAACGTTTACTTGTGATGGCTCTGGGTGACCAAAGGTATCCGTCTCGCCTAAATCTAGCATTTCCATGATGCGGTAGTTCATTAAACCGATTTGCATAGAACAGTTTAGTAATGCGCTTAGCTCAGTTGGGTCCGTTCCCAACCATGCCATGATTTGGTGGTATTCAGCAAAAACAGCGTTATCAGTTTGGCCAAGAACACGTGCGTGCTCCATGTAAGCAGCTGCGCCTTTTAAGCCGTAAAGACAAAGTAGACGTAGACCAATCACATCTTCATGCTCTGAATCGTGACCACGGTTAACGGCCGCTTGTGGTGCCAATGCGATTAGTTCTTCTACGTTTGTTGGTAAATCAAATAATGCCGCAGGAGAAAGCTCAGATAATTCTGTGTTTGATAACAATGCCGCTGCACGAACTTGTTCTTCAAGTTGTTTTTTGTAAGCGTGCGCTTGTAATGCGAATTCGATAACACGTTCAGGGTCAAAGTTAACGTTTGTTAGTGTTGCGAAGAAGGCTTTTGGTGCCCAGTGATCGATTTCATCAATTACTACGTTTACTTTACGACCTTGTTCTGCCCAGAAAGAAACCCCTTGTAGTGTGTAAACTAGAATATCTTGTAAGTCAGATACTTCTGCTGTTTTACCACACATACCTTGTGCAAAAGAACAACCTTTCGTTGTCGGCGTTTGAATTGTTTGCTCACATTGGATACAGAACATAGTTGGAACTCCAGTCATTGAATACTTATTGTTCAAATCATGCTAGTTCAGTGTGTTCTACTTTATATAAGAAGATTGCTGAACCCGTCTTGATTTGAATCGACATTGATGAGTTCCTTATTGCACAAGGCGTGCCAGTTTTAAGTTATTGATTTTAAAGTGTATTTATTTGGTTGTAATATTGCTCGATGTACTTATAACATCGGCAATGTTGTTATAAGTACATCACTAGAGGTAATTGATTGATTTTTATAGCCCGAATTTTTTTCCCATTCGATATAAATTACCTCTGTCCATTTGTAAAAATTCAGCCGCTTTTGACCAAGTTCCATTCGATTCGGATAAAGCGTGTTCAATGAGTTGTTTTTGATAACTTTCTACAAGCTCTCGCATTGGTTGGCTTTCTTTAGGTAAAAGCAGTGATGTATTTTTAACATCGGCCGGGTGTTCTATATCCCCAAGAAAGTGCGCTAAGGTAATGGTGGTATCACTTTCTTGGATAGCTCTAAGTCCTGCACGCATTAATGTATGTTCAAGTTCTCGTACATTTCCTAACCACGGACTGTTCTCTAAATGCGTTAATGTACGTGGATGAATATGAAGATTAGGCACGTTAAATTGGGTGCGAACTTTATCTAATAAATACCCCGCTAATACAGAGATGTCTCCGTCACGATCACGCAGTGGTGGCACATTTATTGGGAACACATTTAAACGGTGAAATAAGTCAGCTCGAAAGCGTCCAGCTTCTACTTCTTGTTCTAAATTTCGATTGGTTGCGGCGATGATACGCACATTCACCATCACGTTTTTATCCGAGCCAACACGTTGAACTTCACCTTGTTGAATAACTCGTAATAATTTGGCTTGAATTAATAGGGGCAGTTCTCCTATTTCATCCAAGAAGATCGTGCCGTTATCCGCTAATTCAAACTTGCCTGCTCGATGGTTATTTGCGCCAGTAAATGCGCCTTTTACATGACCAAATAATTCACTTTCTGCGAGAGATTCTGGCAGTGCTGCACAGTTTACATAAATCATTGCTTGGTCATTTCGAGAAGATTGCTCATGCACTGCATGTGCGACTAATTCTTTGCCAGAACCGGTTTCACCGCTGATCAATACCGCATAATCTGAATGAGCTACCATTTTGATATTATTGCGTAATCGTTCTATTTGAGGGCTAATCCCAATCAATTCGCCTTTTTGATTTCGGGCTTGTTGGATTAAGGCTTGGTTGATGGATTTCTGTTGTTGGTTACTGTTTTTAAGAGTCTCAATCAAGGCTTTATTATGTAAGGTTGCCGCCGCTAATGCCGCGAAGGTTTCAATGGTGATGTTATCTATCTTTTTAAACGCCCCAACTTCTAGTGCGTCTAAGGTTAATACGCCAACTAACGTATCTTCCACGTATAAGCTGCATCCTAAGCAGTCATGCACCTCAATGCTTATGTGTTCATCCACTAATAATTGGCCATCAAAAGGGTCTGGTAAATCTGAATTTGATTCAAATCTAACTGGGTGTTTACTCTCTAAAATTGCTTGTAATCTAGGGTGTACCTTTGGTGGAAAGCAACGGCCTAATACTGCGGTGGATAGACCTTGCACGGCAACCGGTTTTAAGCACCCATCATTATCCAATACAAACAGGGCACTGGCATCACAAGGAAACACTTGATGAATCGAAGAGATTAAGCGTTGATAGTGCAGATCACTGGATAGGTTAGAGCTAAGATCCAATGCGATTTGCAATAAGACTTTTTCAATAGAAGGATTCATTGTGATACACCAAAATAGAAACAGAAAACAAGAGTATCAAATGATGTTAAAAATACATCATTCAAAGGTTAATCTATATCAAGGAAAAGTGAATTAGCAGATAAAACTATCATTAATAGGCGCTATTGGCTCTTATACCTTGTATTTAGGCTATTTAAAATAGTGAGTTGTGCACGAGTAAGTCACATTTAACGTGTATGTTTACGACTTTATCTGACGTAAATTAAGCACTCTTGAAATAAATAACCTACGCTTATTGTTATTGTTGATTCATAAGGGTTTTAAATATGAATAAGTGGTTTGTCGTTTATTTTGCTTTTTTATTTAGTGGTTTTCTTTCTGCTGAAGAGTCAAATCAGTTTGAGATTGGAAAACAAAAAGCCAAAGTATGTATGACTTGTCATGGTGCTGATGGCATTGCATTGATTGATCCCTACCCAAACCTACGAGGCCAGCGCGCTTCTTACCTTGTGTCTGCACTAAAAGATTATAAATCCCGCGAGAGAACGAGTGGGTTAGCCATTCTAATGCAGCAGCAAGCAGATACTTTATCCAATCAAGATATGAAAGATATTGCCTACTATTACTCGATGTTAGGTTCTGAGTCTCAAGATAAAATGGAGTGAAGGCGATGACAGATATCAGGGATTACGATACAAAAGTTGTACGCTATTTTATTATTGCCGCGGTGATTTGGGCGGTTATTGGCATGAGCGTTGGTGTCATGCTCGCCGCCCAGCTTTATTGGCCATCACTCAATTTTGATTCACAATATTTTCAGTTTGGACGGTTGAGACCACTGCATACCTCAGGTGTTATTTTTGGGTTCGTCGTTAATATATTAATGGGGACCTCGCTGTATATTGTTCAACGAACAAGTAAGATTGAGTTATTTAATAAAAGCCTGTCTTGGATGGTGTTCTGGGGATGGCAGTTTATTTTAATTCTCGCCTTGATAACCCTGCCATTAGGATACACAACGACGAAAGAATACGCAGAGTTAGAGTGGCCAATCGATATATTAATCGCCTTAGTTTGGGTGCTTTATGCGGTCCTGTTCTTCGGTACTATTGCGAAACGAACCGTCAGCCATATCTTTGTCGCCAATTGGTTTTTCGGGGCATTTATTCTCGTTATCGCGATGATTTTTATTATTAATAATTTGGCATTACCCGTGTCGATGTGGAAATCTTATTCTGTCTATGCAGGTGCGCAAGATGCCATTGTTCAGTGGTGGTGGGGTCACAATGCAGTAGGTTTCTTGTTAACTGCGGGCATTATTGCCATGAACTACTACTTCATTCCTAAAGTGTCAGAACGTCCTATTTATTCCTACCGTTTATCTATCATTCATTTTTGGGGATTAGTGGGCTTTTATACATGGGCGGGAACGCATCACCTGATCTATTCCTCAGTACCAGAGTGGGTGCAAAATATTGGTATCGTCATGTCGCTGATTTTGTGGATCCCATCATGGGCAGGCGCATTCAATAGTGCGATGACCTTACTTTCTAACAAAGCAAAATTGAAAAAAGACTACATTATGTTGTTCTTTTTCTCGGCCATTCTTTATTACTGCTTAGCGACGTTTGAGGGACCATTATTGGCGATTCGTTGGTTTAACATGGTTGCTCATAATACCGAGTGGATCATTGGTCATGTGCATTCTGCTGCCTTAGGTTGGGTTGGTATGTCTGCCATTGCTGTATTTTATTACTTTATTCCTCGTTTATGGGGAAAAGAAGATTTGTGGTCACTCCGTCTACTAAAATGGCATTTCTGGTTCGCTCATATTGGGGTTGCCCTTTACGCGATAGCCCTTTGGGTTGCAGGGATTGGTGAAGGGTACATGTGGCTTACCCAGCTAGATAATGGCTCACTTGCTTACAGTTTTGTGGAAGCGATGGACTTTAAAGCGCCGTGGTTGTTTGTTCGATTCCTTGGTGGTGTGTTCTTTGTCGTCGGTTTATTGATGATGGTCTTTAATCTGTATAAAACGGTTACCTCAAATTCGGTTCCCACAACAGCAATGGAGGGTAAATCATGATCTTAAGTAAAGACTTTACCCAATCGGTGTTCATCTTAATTCTTTCAACGGTTATTGTTGCGTCTTTTTCGCTATTAGTTTGGGTTGTGCCTAATGTATTTATGGCTTCTGATTTAAAGAAAATATCCTTGGCTAAACCACTGACGGCGATTGAACTTGCAGGACGAGATATTTATATCAGTGAAGGGTGTCATGTTTGTCATACTCAAATGGTGCGTCCGTTAGAAGCAGAAATACTGCGTAATGGTCGTGCCAATAAAGAAGCTGATGATATTTATGAGTTTCCAAATTTATGGGGCTCAAAACGTACCGGTCCTGATTTGACGAACATGGGACGTAAGTATTCCGATCAATGGCATGTGATTCATTTAATGAACCCTCGAAGTGTGATACCAACGTCTATCATGCCAAGCTATCCATGGTTGTTTGAACAAACACTCGATGGAGAGGCCATTTCTGACAAAATGCGAGCGTTACGTACGCTTGGTGTACCTTATACGGACGCAGACATTGATGGAGCTCGACTTCAAGTCATTGGGAAAACTCAAGGTGAAGCGTTAATCCGTTACTTGCAGAGCTTGGGTGTTGATACCATGCAAGATCAGGGAGAATAATTATGACTGGATTTTGGAACGTATGGGTCATTAGTCTTACTGTTATCTTCTTAGCGCTAATGGTCTATGTGGTGATTAAATATTGGCGTACCAATCACCTTGCCGATAAAGACAAAACGATTGATTCATTTGATGATATTGATGAAAACGACGGACCACCGCCACGCATTATGTTTGTGGGCTACTTTGTCGCTTTTGCTTGCTCTTTGGTTTTCCTCGTTTTATATCCGGGGTTAGGTAACTGGCAAGGGCTGTTAGGGTGGCAGCAAAGTGATGATACGGTTCAGGATCACAATAAGTCTTTGGATGAACAAATAGCTCAATTAGGTGAGGCTGATTTAACGGTACTCGCTGCCGAACCAAACATTGTGGCTTCCGGTAAAGGGCTATTTCAAACTCACTGTGCGGCGTGTCACCGAGCGAATGGACAAGGTCAAAAGCACTTCCCTAATTTAATTGATAATGTGTGGTTATATGGCGGGTCTGATGATGCCATTTTGCATTCGATTCAAAAGGGGCGTTATGGAGCAATGGCCGGGTGGATAAATATTCTTCCTAAAGAGGATATTCAAAACATCTCTTATTATCTGGCTTCTTTACAGCAGCGCCCACTTAATGCCCCTTCATTAAAGATAGACCTTGGTAAAACCGCCTTTATGAAAAGTTGCATTGCGTGTCATGGAGTGGATGCAAAAGGAAACCAAGCGATTGGGGCACCAAATTTATCTGATAATGTGTGGTTGCATGGAGGAAGCATTGAAGAAATACAGCACACCATTAATTATGGTTTGAATAACATCATGCCTGCGTTTGAAGAGCAACTCAGTGATAACGATATCCTAGCGTTAGGGGCTTTTATTACTGCTCAACGTGTGGCTTATGATGAAAAAATGGCCGCTATTCCACAAGAGGAATTAACACAAGGCGAATACCTTGCTTATGCAGGGGATTGTGTGGCTTGTCATAGTGCTGAAGGAGGTGAGCCATTTGCAGGAGGGCTGCCTTTTGTTACCCCATTTGGAACTGTGTATTCAACCAATATTACGCCTCATTACACAGAAGGGATTGGTGATTACAGTTATGAAGAATTCAAAGCGGCCCTTTATGATGGTAAAGGAAAACATGGCTACCTGTACCCTGCAATGCCTTATACGTCTTATCAATATGTGACAGAAGAAGATGTAAAAATACTGTGGGATTATTTGCAATCAATACCTGCGGTTTCACGTCGTAATGATGAAAATAGCATGATGTTTCCGTCAAATATTCGATTAGGGTTGTTAGGTTGGAATATCGTATTTATGGACAGAGACCCTCTTGATTTAACCAGCAACATACCAGAAGGGTCCACAAAAGAAGAGGCGGATATTTGGGCTCGTGGTAAATACTTAGTTGCGGGGCTTGGGCATTGTTCGGAGTGTCATACGCCACGTAATATTGCTCAGGCATTAGAAACGGATAAGATCTTCCAAGGTAATATTATTGACGGTTGGAATGCACCAGATATTTCGTCACGTGAGTTATATCAAGATCGTTGGGATGTGAAAACCCTGACTGATTTCTTACATACTGGGCATTCAGATAAAGGCTCTGCGTTTGGTGGGATGGCTGATGTGGTTAAGAACAGCACCAGCTTTATGACGCGTGAAGATGTTGAAGCAATGGCGACGTATCTATTGGTGGGCGATGAGAACAATACTATTCCACCAAATACGAAACAGTTGCAACCAACAGGATTCACAGAAGAAGCCAAACAATCTGATATGTATCCTTTATTTGTATCCACTTGTGGTGCGTGCCATGGTGAAGACGGTAAAGGGCGAGATCCTATTGCTCCGACGCTGTTAAATAACGGTATTATCATGCACCGAGATCCATACAATACCATTGCGGTGGTCATTCGAGGGCTTGAACCAAGTTATCTTAATGAAGAAAGAAACTTTATGCCGATGGTGAGCTTTCAAAATATATTAACGGATGCTCAGTTATCTGAATTGATCTCTTTTATTCGTAACTACTTGGGTGATCGCACAGAGGTTGTGACTATTGAAGAAGTGAAAGCGGTACGAGAAAAATTACAACAAGCAGGTTATGCTGGCAATTTCCATACTACGCCTGACATGTACGATAAGCGTGATCGTAATATTAATGTGGAATAGTTATTTTTAGTACGATAAGAATAGAAAGATAAAAAATGGGTCGTTGATAGATAATATCAACGACCCATTTTAATTTGGTAATTTAACTTAAAACTAAGCCACTGCTTTCACTTTATATGTACTTTTCAATCTCAATGCGACATTTACTAAGGCAATTAATACGGGTACTTCGATTAGAGGCCCAATAACGCCTGCAAATGCTTGGTCTGAATTCAAACCAAATACCGCAATAGATACCGCAATGGCTAACTCAAAGTTATTGCCCGTTGAAGTGAATGCGATAGATGCATTTTTATCATAAGGGATCCCTATTTTCTTACCGATAAAGAAGCTAGAGAAAAACATTAATACAAAGTAGATCGTTAGTGGAATGGCAATGCGAACCACATCCATTGGTAGCTCAAGGATCATTTCACCTTTTAAGCTAAACATCAGAACAATCGTACCCAATAGAGCAATCAAGGTGATAGGTGAGATTTTCGGAATGAAAACCGTGTTGTACCATTCTTCCCCTTTTTTCGCGACCAAGATCTTACGGCTTAAAAATCCAGCTAAAAATGGAATACCTAAATAGATAAGTACACTGTGTGCAATATCCATCATTGAGATATCAACAACCATACTTTCATAGCCAAAGATCGGTGGTAGAACGCTGATAAACAACCACGCCATTGCACTGTAAGTGACGATTTGGAATGCAGAGTTAATGGCAACTAATGCCGCACCATACTCTTTATTACCCCCGCCAATGTCGTTCCAAACTAATACCATTGCAATACAGCGAGCCAAGCCAATAAGGATGATACCCACCATATAACCAGGATGATCGCCTAAGAATGTCAGCGCAAGAATGAACATCAGAATAGGTCCGACAATCCAATTCATAATAAGTGAAAGAGTAATGGCTTTTTTGTCTTTCATGACAGGGCCAAGTAAATTGTAATTCACTTTCGCCAGTGGTGGGTACATCATTAAAATCAAACCAATGGCTAAAGGTATGTTGGTTGTGCCGACCGACATAGATTCATTCCATTCAGCAACTTGAGGAAACTGAACGCCAATAAGAACGCCGATAGCCATCGCTAGAAAAATCCATAGTGTTAAGTATCGGTCAAGAAAACTGAGCTTAGGTTGCATAAAACCTCCTTACGGTTTTATCTAATAAATGATTAGTTTCGTAAATAGTGCGCATCAATCGAATATCGTCGAATTACGATTGATATAACTAAAAATAATCACGTTCTCATTCATACTAATTATAGGCGTTAAATAAGTAACGTGATGATGTTTGAATTTTTAATGATTAGAAATTACATTAAAATTTGATTCATTAATTGATCAAATTGCGCAATGCATTCTCGATTAATTCGGTAACACATTTTTGGTGGTATTGATTCAGCAGTGATAAAACCTGCTTGTTTTAACACTCTTAAATGCTCGGATACCGTTGATTGAGCCAATCCTAACTCAGACACTAAGTCACTGTTTAAGCAGCCACCTGATTTCTCTAATGTCGATAAGATTTTTAAAATACGAACACGGGCAGGGTGCGCTAAGGCTTTCGCTAAGGCTGCAAACTCTTTTTCTTGCTCTAGGTCGTGACCAGAACTTGAAAAAGTGCATTTATCTGTCGGTTGGCATTGAGTTGTCATTATCTGCTTATTAAGTTAATCGTTAAATTACGATTGATAATAGTCTGATTAAAAAAGAAGGTCAAGTAATGCGTACCGAAAAATAAAATTCGTTTCAGTAGAATCGTGATTAAGTTCAAAATTTAATCAATAAATAGTGAAGTTCACACAAGTTTTTCATATAACGACCGATACAGTATTTAGATAAATAATCATTTTGTAGGGTAGATAAATGTTAAATGGAATTTCAACTCATTCAATGGCAAATCCTTATTCAAGATCTATTGCGAATTTGAGTTCAGTCCCTGTATCTACCTCATCAATAAATACAATTAAGGTTCAAGATAACCAAGTATCATTATCTAATGAAGGAAAAGCTTTATTGTATGCACTACAAGAAATTGAGCGAGATAATCAATTTAAAAAACAACAAAATACAGACGTGACAGAGCAAGTAGAATCATTTGCTCATGGTGCACTAGGTATTGATCATCCGGATACAATCGAAGAGGAAAATGATTCTTCTTATTCTGCCGGTCAATACGTTTCAGCTGCGCTTACTGTCGGCGGTATCTTATTAGCGTTAGTGTAGTCATTAATTTTTTATAACTAGTTGTATTTATTTTTATAAGTGACGTAAGGTAAGTCATGTAACTTATTTTATAGGCAATACTTATGGCTAGATTAGCAATGGCAGTGCAAGCTTTATTGGCGATTTCAATTTTCTACTTGGGCTACACTATTTACTCTTTTACGCATTCAATCAATACGGTTGTTGATCGCTACCCTGAGTTAATGAAAGAAGTTCATAAAACCGCGGAGAAACTTGAAATAGAACAATGGTTGTTATTAGCAAAGCATATTGAGGAACTGACGCCTCAAGTTCTCACTTTAGTTAATGAAGTTAAAAATACGGTGGGTGATGTAAACCTAACCGCCGCCTCGCTAGACAGTAAAATCCCTCTTATTCTTAATGAAGTAAAATCCATTCGCACTGAATCTTTGCCTGAGGTTATTACGGTAATGAACGCGGTCAATGACAAGACAGTGCCGGCGGCTTTGGTAGAATTAAAACATTATCGTGAGCAAGTTTTCCCTAAAGCGTTTGTAGAGAGTAAGGGATACCGAGTAACGACCATTCCTGCGGTAATCAAAGAGTCGGAAAGATTACGTAAAGAAGTCCCACCTATAATGATCAAGGCGGATCAGATTATTGATAAGACTGAAGAACTTTCTCAGCAAGCGACTCAAGGCGCGGTAAAAGGCGTGATTTTATCACCGTTTAATTTATTAAGAGAAGCAGGTACAGAGATCCAATCTAAAGTGCAACAATAAATAGCAAATGAGAAGTAATAAAGAAGCTGATTATTCGATCGGCTTTTTTGTTTTTCTATCAAACTTATGTGTTATCTATTCTGTGATTTGAATTTCTGTAGAGAATTTGATGGTTCTTAATGAGATGGACGTATGAAATTTACGAATGTTCAAATCGGTATGAAGCACGCGCTCTACAAAGTGTTCGTAGGCTTGTATGTCTTTAACTATGATGATTAACATGAAATCGTAGTTACCAGATATTTGATAACATTGGGTCACTTCTGGTGCAGCCTTCATTGATTGACGGAAATTTTGATATATATCACCTCGATCTCGCTCCATTTCTACAGAGACTAAGAAGGTCAATTTCTTTCCTGTTAATTCAGGGTTAACGAGGGAGACATCCCCAATAATTACGTTATTGTCGCGTAATCTTTTAATGCGCTTCAAACAAGCAGGAGCCGATAGACCGACAAGCTCGGCTAATTCAACATTAGGAATTCGATTATTTTTTTGTAAACGAACTAAGATATTACGATCAATTCTGTCTAATTCCATAATTTCTTATAACTCTATTTTTTACACTTAATATTTTTCAGTATAATTAAAATAAGAAATTAATTGTACTTTTTATGGCTGCTTTTGAAATATACGTCACGATTAAGTTGATAGAATAGAGTCTTCTTACATTCACATATGGACGTGATATGACTCCTTTTCTTAATTTTTTCAAAACGCTCTTTCAAGATATTATTAACGTAACATGGACACTGTTTAAGATTATGATACCAATCATTATTCTTATTAAAATAGTGGAAGAGATGGGAGGGATCGTACTCCTTAGTAACTTATTAAGTCCCTTAATGGAAACGGTCGGTTTGCCAAAGGAAATGGGCTTAGTATGGGCAACGACGCTATTAACCAATATTTATGGTGGGCTAATCGTGTTTATTAATACCGATATGCCATTAAGTGTGGCTCAAGTCTCTACATTGGGCAGCATGATGCTGTTAGCCCACTCGTTACCGATTGAAGCGGCGATAGCGAAAAAAGCAGGGGTGAATTTATCCATGACCTTACTCATAAGAATTGGAGGTAGTTTTGTACTTGCTTGGTTACTTCACCAAACATATCAAACAGGTGATTATCTTAACCAACCTGCAGTGACCTTATGGCAGCCGGATGCAGTAACCGATACGAGTTACTTGGCATGGGGGATCGGACAAATTAAAAACTTCGGCGTTATTTTTGGGGTTATTTCTGGGTTGTTGTTTACGTTGAAAGTTCTGAAATTACTTGGAATTGAAAAACTGATGGCCGTTTTATTAAGGCCTTTTTTGAAAATATTAGGGATAAGTAAAGAGGCAACCAACCTAACTATTATTGGCATTACACTAGGATTGTCGTTTGGTGGGGGATTATTGATTAATGAAGCCAAAACGGGACATATACCTGCAAGAGACGTGTTTACTGCCATTATGTTGCTCAATTTACTGCACAGCTTAATAGAAGATACCTTATTGATCCTATTAATTGGTGCGGATTTTAATACGATTTTTTGGGGACGATTAGTGTTTTCTGTGGTGGTTATATCAGTCATTTCTGCGGGTGTGAGAAGATTAAGCCCTCAATTGTGTGAAAAATACTTCTATCGTAATGTTGCTTTAGCTCAGTAAGGTAGAAAATGATTAGGACACAAAAAAGCCGATCATAAGATCGGCTTTTTTCATTTTATAACCTGTCGGTTTGGGGATGTTAGTGGCTAATTAAAGCTCGCCAACGGTTGCCCAAACGGCAGCTAATACGTCTTGACCAAAGGCAACGCTTCGCTCAGGAGACCAACCATACAGCTCATCAGCGTGGCTAATGTGATCTTTAAATGGCATTTCAACAGTATAAGAAAGACAGTTGAATTGCTCACCAACCCAGTTAGAACCAACCGTTAAATTTGCAGTACCCGGTGCGTCTTTATCGTAACCAATCTCGTCTTGGAATTCAGGAGTGATAACCAATAGAGCTTGTTTGAACGTAGTTTCTAGTTTCGCAATGCGGTCATTGTAAGAAGGAATACCTTCACCACCAGCCACGAAGTTGTATGGAATTGCTTCATCACCGTGAATGTCTAAAAACATATCCACGCCGGTCGCTAACATACGTTCACGAACTAAGAATACTTCAGGAGATCTTTCCATTGACGGCGTTTGCCATTCACGGTTTAAGTTCACGCCAATCGCATTAGTACGCAAGTGTCCACGGATACTGCCATCTGGGTTCATGTTAGGAACAATGTGGAATACTGCGCTATCCAGCAGGGCACGGCCAACGGTGTCAGTTTCATCTAATAAACGAGATAATAGACCTTCAATGAACCATTCAGCCATTGTTTCGCCTGGGTGTTGACGGCCTGTGATCCAGATGTTTTTCTTACCTTCAGCAGGTTCACCGATAGTCAGAATACTAATATCATTATTGTCTAACGTAACGCCCAGAGTTTCTAATTGGCAGCTGTGATGCGTTTGTGCACCGTGCAATAAATCTTGGTGGCGATCGTACGAGTAAGGTGCAAAGTACGCAAAGTACATTGAACGGTACTCTGGCATCACATTAAAGCTAAGCGTATCACCATCAAATTCTGTTGGAATGCGGAACCACTCTTCACGATCATAAGATGCGACAACATCATAATCTTGCCAGCCTTCAGGGTAAGCAGAATTTGCCAATCCTAAGATCTTAAATGAATGCTGCTGTTGAGGTTGGCTTTCTAGGCGAAAGTGAAACCATTGAGCGATCTCAGTTTGATTATCGGCAGGGATAGTTAATTGGATATCATCTGGCGTATTTGCCGCGACTACATGGATATTACCACTTTCAAAATTACTGAATATTTTCATTTATATACAACTCAAATTATAAAGATTATGACCATTAGTTTGTAATTGCAGAGGACTAATTTAAGGTCTCATTTAATACTTTAGCTAAACGGCTTACCGCTTCAACTAATTCTTCAGCATTAGCATTAGTAAAATTTAAACGTAGTGCTGACGGTGCGCCTTCAGGTTTTGGATAAAAAACAGGGCTTGGAACCACCGCAACGCCATTGGCTATTAATGTTTTAGCTAGGGCAAAGGTATCGCAATCTGGAAGAGATAACCAAATAAACATACCGCCATCAACAGGGTTTAGTACGCAGGTTTCAGGCAATTGCTTTTGCAGCTCTGCGAATAAAACATCATAACGAGTTTTATACAGTGCTTGAATCTGTTCCATGTGCAGACCAAAATCAGCGTGTTTTAATAAACCAACCAGTAGTGCTTGCATTGGTACGCTTGAATGCAAATCAGCACCTTGTTTTACTTTAATCAGTGGTTCTAAATAACTTTTCTTACCCGTTACCGCGCCGATACGTAAACCCGGAGAGGCAATTTTTGAGAATGAACGCAGCACAATAGAATCGTCTGGGCAGAAGGTTGACACCATTGGAAGCGCTTCACCAGTAAATCGAAGTTCTCGGTACGGCGCATCTTCAATGAAGGCGACCTTGTATTGAATACACAGTTCAGCCACTTTTTTGCGTGTTTCTAATGACCAACATACACCCGTTGGATTGTGGAAATCAGGCACGGCATAGAACATTTTTGGTGAATCTTGAATAAAGCATTGCTCTAGCTCTTCAAGATTAGGGCCAAAATCTGTTTGAGATACGGTTGCAATATTGGCTTGAACCAACCCAAATACTTGCATAGCGCCAAGGTAGCTCGGCGCTTCCATTACTACGGTATCATTTGGGTTCACATAAGCTCGTGCAATAAGATCTAAACCTTGCTGAGAACCCGTACAGATCATCGGCATGTGCGTGTCTGGTAATTGGTAGCTTTCCGTTAGTAATTCTAACAGAGGCCCATAACCTGCTGTCGCCCCGTATTGAAAGACTTCTGGCATATCAGATAGGCTTTCTAATGTCGGTTTCATTAAGTCAATTGGGAACGTCTTTTCATCAGGTAATCCACCTGCAAGTGAAATGACATTCTTGTCCGTGGCTGCCGCTAAAATCTCTCGAATGTAAGACGATTGGATTTGTTGCAGTGAATGAGCTATTTCCATATATGTTCCCAGTAAAATTAACGTATTTATTTTATCTCTTGATACTACAAGGCGTTGATTAACTTTGTTTGTCCGTTTATGCTTATAAATATGTCCATTTATGCTATTTTGAATTTATGAGCCAACAACACATATCAAGAATTAATGACGTCTTGTTTTATATTCATCAAGACATAAGTCAAGAACTTGCAGCAAAAGACTTGGCTGAAATCGCCGCCTATTCGGAACAGCATTTTCACCGTATTTTCAAACAAGTGGTGGGAGAGTCTATTCATCAATATATTCGTCGAACACGCATGGAATATGCGGCGAATCAGTTAATGTTTGATACGAACTCAACCGTTTTGGATATTGCGAATACGTGTGGGTTTAGCTCGTTATCATCATTTAGCCGGGCATTTAAATCGACGTTTGATATGTCTCCCGGAGAGTGGCGCAAGCACGATTTACAAGTATCAGATAAACCGTACCTGAAAGATCCTGAAATTGCTGACGGGTATTTAAGTGTGGCGGATAGGGTGTTGCCCCAACCCAAAATTACAGAGGTTTCAGAATTATTAGCGGCTTATGTGAGGCACGATGGTTATAACCGTTCTATCCGAAATGCATGGTTAGTATTAAAAGCGTGGGCAAATTCAGAAAACCGTGACTTCTCAACTCAGTTTGGTTTACACCATTCAAATCCAGCATGGATTAATCTAGATAAGTGTCGATATGTGGCGTGTATTGCGATTGATAAACCGCTGAAATATCGTGGTGTGGTAAACCAAATGGTCATTCCAGGAGGGTTGCATGCGGTATTTCGATTGTATGGTGTCTATGGCCAATTATTACCACAAATTAGTACGGTATTAGAAAAATGGTTACCGGCGTCAGGTTTTAAATTGAGATCAACGCCGGCGTATGTTCGTTATCACCGAAACCATTTTCTAAATGATGAAGAAATGTTTGAATTGGATTTCTATTTGCCGATTAGTTTTTACTAGCCAGATTGTGATTATCTGTTTTTCTTATTTTAATGCTTGATACCATGATTGAGATGATAACAATAATTAAGGCACATTTTTGACCGTTTGAAATGGGCTCATGATAAATCCACACTGCCAAAGCAAGATGGAAAGTAGGCTCAATATATTGAAGTAAACTTATCTTACTTAATGGTGTTTTAAGTATAGAGATACTTAATAATAAAATAGGAATTAATTGTAATGGGGCAGAACCCATTAATGTTGCCCAATTAATAACACTAAGCCCTTCTGAATGCGTCAAGATATACCATAAAGCAAGTGGTGCAAAAATGATGTGTTCAAAAAAAACTGCCCCAAATGTATTAAATTTCATTAATTTTTTTATCGCAATATAACTTGCAAAAGAGAGTGAAATTGCCAAGCTCAAAACAGGTAATTGCTTATCTAAATATACATAACTGATAATAGCGAATACCATTAAAAATAAAGCAATTTTTTGTGGTGATCCTAGAGTCTCTTTAAAAAAGGCAAAGCCCATAAAGAAGACGAAAACAGGGGTAATGTAAAATGCTAATGATGCGGCCATGATGTTATTGGTGATGGTGGCATAAACAAAACCAAGCCATGATAAATTCATTAGAATACCCGCTACAAAAGCGAGAGAAATATTTCTAACGCTACATTGCGCTTTATCTAATAAATTCGGTTTTAAGCAGAATACAACGATTAAAATAATGGCAGACCAAAAGATACGGTTAGACAGAATTAATGCAGGGCTCATCTCACCTAATTGATGAAAGTAGATAGGGACCAACCCCCATATCATAAAAGCTAAAGCCCCAAAAAATGTATACATAAAGAACCTTTTTAAAATCAATAATAGAGCAATAATTACGCACAGTTGCGGTGGCGCTGATTCTATGCCCTTATTTGAAATTTTGCTATTAAGTTATGCATCCCATATGATGAAAGTAACGATTGCTGATATTAATATAAAGGGATTAAATTATGTCAGAAGAAAAAGCAACACTCTATTACGTATATGACCCAATGTGTTCATGGTGTTGGGGCTATAAACCAACCTGGGATAAAGTAAAAAAAACGGTGTCTGGTGATATTGATATCGTGTATGTCCTTGGTGGGTTAGCTCCAGATTCTAACGAACCAATGCCTAAAGCAATGCAAACTCAAATTGCCTCCTACTGGCAGAAAATAGAAAACTATCTAGGCACTGAGTTTAACCATGATTTTTGGGAAGATAACACCCCTCGTCGTTCAACCTATCCATCTTGTCGCGCGGCAATTGCTGCTCGTGAGCAAGGGGCAGAATTATCAATGCTTGAAGCTATTCAACAAGCGTATTATTTGAATGCCAAAAACCCAAGTGATAACGAGGTTTTACTCGAATGTGCCCGTAATATTGGGTTAAACATGGAACGCTTTGAATTGGCGTTATTATCGCCAGATACCCACCAAATGTTATTAGATGAAATTGCATTTACTCGATCGATAGGCAGTAATGGCTTCCCTTCCTTATTTCTTAAAAAGGACGGTGAGTTTACTGAAATGCCAATTGATTATGAAAAATCAGAAGGAACCGTTGCTTTACTAAAAAGTCGTCTATGATTAATGCTAGAAAATAATAAATTTTCGATTTCCTCAGTGGATAAGGAACCATAATGACCACAGATTATACTCCTCCAAAAATTTGGGTTAATGACACTAATGGTGGCAATAAGTGGGCTAATATAAATAGCCCTGAATCTGGTGCAAGATATGAGAAAAATCTTCCTATTGGGGAGCATGCTTTACAGCTTTACTCCCTTGCCACGCCTAATGGACAAAAGGTAACGATTCTTTTAGAAGAGTTATTAGCATTGGGAGTGAAAGAGGCTGAATACGATGCGTATCTGATTAATATTGGAGAAAGTGAGCAATTCTCATCAGGGTTTGTTGATGCAAATCCAAATTCAAAAATTCCAGCGTTAGTGGATCATTCGATTGATCCTGAAGTTCATGTTTTTGAATCGGCTTCTATCTTGGTTCATTTAGCTGAAAAATTCGGTCACTTTTTACCAAAAGAAGGCAGTGCAAGAATACAAACGTTTAATTGGTTATTTTGGGCGCAAGGCTCTGCCCCATTTTTAGGGGGGGATTTGGTCATTTTTACGCGTATGCTGATGAAAAGCAGGAATACCCAATTAACCGCTTTTCAATGGAAGCGAAACGCCAATTAGACGTTCTTGATAAACAACTAGCGACGAATACGTATGTTGCAGGTGAAGAGTACAGCATTGCAGACATGGCGATTTGGCCGTGGTATGGCAACCTAGTGCTAGGTAACTTGTATGATGCGGCTGAGTTCTTGCAAGTAGAGGGCTATACCAATGTAGTGCGTTGGGCAAAAATGCTTGATGCAAGAGAAGGCGTTCAACGAGGGAAAATTGTAAACCGTTCTTGGGGTGAAGAGTGGGAGCAAGTGCCGGAGCGTCATAGTGCTGCGGATATTGATGTGGTGTTAAACAAGAAGCCAAAATAATCATAGTGACGATGTTTAGATCAAAAAAGGCGACAGTTGAATACTGTCGCCTTTGTTTTTTATTCGCACTTATTTAGTTAACTACTCTATCTAAATGAATCAGTAAGGTGGTTACATTTCAAATAAGAAGTAGTAACCATAACCAACCACAAAGGCAGGGACTGCTGAGTAGAAGGTCGCGACCATTGCCGCTTTTGGTGCTAATGCAATCGCTGGGAAAAGTGCATCGCCATCATTTGAAATTGCATTTGAAAGCTGTGCAGACATCGGCATTGCACCAGATAGGTACAGACTCGTGACTAATATTTGAGGACCACAGCCCGGTAATAAACCAATCGCTAAACCAATTAAAGGCATCCACATACCGTAACCTAAGAATACGGTGTGTAAATCGACACCTGAGAAATAGGTAGTCAGTTCAAAAATTAAGAAAGCCACAATCACCCAAGCTGAAACAAAGTTAGTGTCTTGCGCTGCTTTTTGAATAGGATGAGAAGTCACACATTTATTGTCTTCAGAAACTGTTGATTGATAATCGCCGATCTCTTTGGTTAATGACCATAACAACATACTACCAATGGCTAACGCAGCGCCAATCCACTCAATCGTGTGCTCAGGAACATGAAGCAATTGGTTGATATCAACTTGGAAAGAGCCTAACACCGCAACGACAGTCGCAGGAACCAATACCCACTTCCAAAATGCACCTTGTAGATTAATCGCTTTAACTTGTAAGCAAGGAATATCACGCTTAGGTTCTACCATTTCTTTTGCTTCTGGGCGTAAAAAGTCGTCTTTATGCAGGGCGTTTACGATGATGCCAGATACGGCACCCACAACCACACCTAACGCCATCACACCAAATCCGACTTTAGGTTGTGCAGCAATCAATAAGAAAGCCGCATCACCCATGGTAGCCGTTAAAACAGCAACCACTGACCCAAAGCCTACTTTGCCACTAATGTATTGCGTGGTAACAACGATGGCGCCGCCACAGCCCGGTAATGCACCAAGTAAAGAAGAGAAAACAACTTGGTTGGTACGAGATTTATTATATAAGGCCGTAATGCGGTTGGTTTTACCCATAATATTAGATAGGTAATGATAAATGACCAACGTGAAGGCCACATAAGTAGAAACTGCCCAAAATGCATCAGAAAGAGTCGTGACAGTGATGGTGCGTGTTGTTTCTGCCGCGACTAACGCGAGTAATGTAATAGGCAATAATAGACGCTTGTGTTGCAGTGAGAACTGCGAAAACGAGAACGATTGTGAAAATGAATTAGTAGTCATCATAATTATAAAGCCATCAGTAAATGCGAATGATTATTAGTATATGCAAATGAGAATTATTATCAACAATCATTTTAATAGGAATTACCTATTGATATGTGTTTTTTGTTTCTTATTTTAAAAGAGAAGAAAAAGCTGCATAGTTATTTAATTACAGAGAATAGTTAATTAAAAGCGAATAAATGTTAAATAAAAGTTGTGATTGTGCGCTTGTTTGATGAGATTAAATGCTGCCGAATGAATTAGATTTGCTAGTATCTTGAACAATCAAACTCAATAGAGTGAATTGGACGATTACTTTTTATTATAGGTAAGCCAAGAAAAAACACAGAACAATTATGAGGGAATATATGAAAGCAGTTGAAGCGAACTTTGATGGTCTTGTTGGACCAACGCATAACTACAGTGGTTTATCGGTTGGAAATATTGCCTCTAAAAATAATAAATCGGGTGCTTCAAACCCAAAGCAAGCGGTGAAGCAAGGCTTAGAAAAAATGAAAGCCCTGTATGATATGGGGTTTGTTCAAGGGGTATTAGCGCCTCAAGAACGTCCTGATATTGCTACGTTACGCCGTTTAGGCTTTTCTGGGTCAGACGCTAATGTATTGCAACAATCACATCAATATTCTCCTCAGTTACTCGCGGCTTGTAGCTCGGCATCAAGTATGTGGACAGCAAACGCAGCGACCGTATCCCCAAGTGCGGATACGACGGATGGCAAAGTTCACTTTACGCCTGCAAATCTCATTAATAAATTTCATCGCTCAATTGAAGATGAAGTGACCGGCAATATTCTAAAAGCCACGTTCGCAGATGAAAAACACTTCTCACATCACGAAGCCTTGCCACACAGTGATTACTTTGGCGATGAAGGCGCAGCGAATCATACACGTTTTTGTAATGAGTACGGCGAGCAAGGTGTCGAGTTTTTTGTATTTGGTAAGAGTGCATTTAATGACCGTTACCCAGCACCTAAAAAATACCCTGCGAGACAAACATTAGAAGCGAGTGAGGCGATTGCACGAACGCATGGTCTACGTGAGCAATTTACGGTCTTTGCACAACAGAACCCAGACGTTATCGACCAAGGGGTTTTCCATAACGACGTTATTGCTGTCGGTAATAAGAATACGTTATTTTGTCATCAACAAGCGTTTTTGAATCAAGAAAAAGTGAAATCTGATTTAAGTGCTTCTTATGGTTCTGGCTTTAATGTTATTGAAGTGCCAACTGATGAAGTGTCGCTTCAAGATGCAGTAGAAACGTATTTGTTTAATAGCCAATTAATAACAAAGCCGAATGGTACAACCTTGATCATTCTTCCACAACATTGTCGTGAGAACCCAAGAGTGTGGGCTTATTTAAACGAGCTTGTAGAGCAAAAACGTGGCATTGATGAGCTACATACCTTTGATTTAAAACAGAGTATGCAAAATGGGGGCGGCCCAGCCTGCCTTCGTTTACGTGTCGTATTGAATCAAGCTGAACAGAAGGCTGTAAACCAGCAGACATTAATGAATGATATGTTATTTTCAACGTTGAATGCGTGGGCGGATAAACACTATCGTGATCGTATTGAAGACAAAGATCTTGCGGATCCTCAATTGCTATTAGAATCACGTGCTGCACTCGATGAGTTAACGCAGATCATGCAGCTTGGCTCTGTGTATCCGTTCCAGAAATAACATTACGTAAGTCTTTAAAATACGCCAATGGCTTCGATATTCCATAAAATCGAAGCCATTTTTATTGATATTGATGGACATTGTATGGCGCTTACACCGTTAATTATGATGAAAACATGGTTTTAATGTTATCTTTTTCATTATGTTGATAGAGATTAAATAACCATGTTTTTTGTGCATTAGTGGTTTTTTCACTGACAACAAAAGCAGAATGTAATTTGGTATTACTGATGATAGCGTGTCGGTATTCATGAGTTAACTCTGAGGTTAATTTACTCTCTTTATTTATGTTATCGAGCAGAGAGGAGAGTTGAATAATAAGCGCCATGGTATTTTGTTTACTGGCAATTCTATATAAGTACCCCCCATTAGTTTTTTCGCATACCCAATACTCAATATTATCCATTTCTACTTTATGAGGAGTGATAAACAAGGCTTCACTGTTGTAGTGCCATTGTTTAATATTTACTGGGGTATGCTTAAATTCTGGCTGACCTGAGTCGGGGTCTACGACATCGTTAATCAACAAACAAGGTTTACTGTTTTGTGCGGTCGCGCTGTTCCAGTGAATAGGAATAAACAGTGAGTTTTCGCTTATCTCTTCGGTAACACAGACGCGAGCTTGAATTGCGCTGTTTACATTGTAAATTTCAGCTATATGGTTGTTTTCAAGTTGATACTCAATGGCGGTTTTAGGGTGGATTTGCACAAAAGGTTCCGCTGTGTGAGAAGCTAAGGTTTCAGATAAACCAGTGCGACTCATGGTATGCCAATGATCACGAATACGACCTGTATTTAGCAGTAAAGGATAGCTCATAGAAGTGGCATTCTGAGGCGATGAATAGCTTATCGGTACAAATCGTGCTCGTTTATCTGGAGTAAAGAACTGCGCGTCTGAAAACAACCGTATGTGTTGTATATCTGCTTTTTCTTGTATATTTGGTTGCTGTTCTAATACTGGCCATTGTTGAGGAGTCAACTCGCTGTATCCTTTATCATCCAGAGTAGTTAACCCAAGTAAGTGTAAATCTCTTGGCTGCTTGTCCTGTCCTAGTGTCGTCATTTGAGCATATTCTTTAAATATTTCGCCTTCATGACGATAAGTAAACGCGGTTTCAAATCCCATATTCTGAGCAACTTGAGAGATTATCCACCAATCCGGCTTGGCCTCTCCTGGGCTTGGTAAAATCCGACGTTGACGTGAGATTCTGCGTTCTGAATTGGTTACTGTGCCTGATTTTTCACTCCATCCTTGGGCGGGAAGAACCACATCGGCAAAAGCCATGGTATCGGTATTATCCATACAATCGGACACGACAACCAATGGGCACTTTTCTAACGCCGTCATTATTTTTTTACTATTAGGTAAGCTCACCACAGGGTTCGTTGCCATTATCCATACGGCTTTGATTTTTCCTTCTGCCATCGCATCAAACAAGTCTATGGCTTTTAAGCCTTCTTTTGTTGCTAAGGTATCGGTTTTCCAGAAATCAGAGATAAGCTGATGGTGCTTGGGATTATTAAATTCCATGTGTGCTGCAAGTGTATTTGCTAAGCCACCCACTTCACGTCCCCCCATTGCATTGGGTTGCCCTGTGATCGAAAAAGGCCCACACCCTTGATAGCCAATTTTCCCCATCGCCAAATGGCAATTGATTATCGAATTAACTTTATCTGATCCTTGAGAAGATTGATTGACTCCTTGAGAATAAATGGTCAGTATTTTTTTGTTTTTCGTAAAAATATCATAAAATTCAGTGAGTTCATGTTCTTTTAAACCAGTAATGTCAACAATGCTATGTTCTTTTTTTGCTAACGTTAAAGCCGCATCAAACCCTGTGGTATGTTGTTCAATGTATTCGTGATTAAGTTGTGTATTCTCTGAAATATGAGTCAATAAGCCATTAAATAAGGCGACATCAGATCCCGATTTTATTGCTAAATGGTGATCGGCAATATCACAGGTTTCAGTTCTTCTTGGATCAATAACAATAACGATTAAATCTGGGTTTGATTGTTTGGCTGCGCGTAAACGTTGAAATAAAACAGGGTGGCACCACGCGAGGTTTGATCCTGTAATGATCACGGCCTCGGCGTGTTCGATGTCTTCATAGCAGATTGGAACGGTATCGCTGCCAAAAGCACGTTTATGACCAACCACACTCGATGCCATGCAAAGGCGTGAGTTACTGTCGATATTGGCACTGCCTATAAATCCTTTCATCAACTTATTGGCGACGTAATAATCTTCTGTTAATAATTGGCCTGAAACATAAAAAGCGACAGAATCTGGCCCGTTTTCATCTATGTTTTTTTGAAATTTATCAGCAATATGTTGTGTTACGTCTGTCCAATGAGTGCGCTTTCTTGTTTGTTTTTTATCATGGCGGATCATTGGATAAAGCAGACGACCTTCAGTGCCAACCGTCTCGCCTAATGCGGCGCCTTTAGTGCATAATCGTCCAAAATTGGAAGGATGAGTTTTATCCCCTCGTATCTCTAATTTGCCATCAGAAGTCGGAATCGCATCAATGCCACAGCCTACACCACAATAGGCACAGGTCGTTTTTATCCATTTTTCATTGCTCATTATCCAATCCTTAATAATTTTAGCTTAATAAAAAGAGAGCAAAATATGAACCATTATTTAATACGTTAACAATAAAGATTTTAAAGTAAATAAATAATTTTAAATCAGTAACTTACAAATGTTTGTTCAGATTTTATTTTTTAGGATTGATTGATGTAAAAGAGAAAGAATAAACAATTGCACTGTTTTAGTTAAAAATGCACCACAACAGTACATTTATTATTAATTTCTACTATTTATAATGTTGTTTTTTTCTTTCTATATAGGAGTGGTTGTTTTTATCTAATTGTTTATATTAATTAAATTTACTTTTATTAATTGTGTTGTCATTAGTTGGCACTCTCCTTGCTGAATGTGTTTATACATTTTACAAAGGATAGGCCGATGAGAAAGCAACGGATTGTAGTGGTAGGAAACGGCATGGTGGGTCACAAATTCATCGAGACATTACTTGCTTCTGGGCAAGAAAATAACGAAATCATTACCTTCTCTGATGAATCTCGATTAGCGTATGACCGTGTGCAATTAACGTCATATTTAACAGGCAAAACAGCTGAGGATTTGGCGTTAACAACCGATACGTATTATCAAGAAAATGGCGTTAGTTTTGTTTTAAATGAAAAAGTAACCGTCATTGATGTTGAGAACAAACAGGTGATTACGGAGAGTGGACGAACAGAACCGTATGACAAATTGGTACTAGCTACTGGCTCGTTTCCTTTTGTTCCCCCCATCCCTGGAAATAACCAAGAACATTGCCATGTTTATCGAACTCTTGATGATTTAGACGCAATAGAAGCGTCGAGTAAGAAGAGTAAAAAAGGCGTGGTTATTGGTGGTGGTTTATTAGGGTTAGAAGCGGCGAATGCGGTTAAGAATTTAGGGCTAGAAACACACGTTGTCGAGTTTGCACCACGCTTAATGGCGGTGCAGTTAGATGATGGAGGTGGCGCGTTATTACGCCGTAAAATTGAAGGGCTAGGCGTTGCGGTTCACACAGAGAAGGCGACAACAGAAATAGTGACTGGTGAAGAGTCTCGTTATCGTATGAATTTTGCAGATGGATCTCATTTAGAAACCGATATGATTGTGTTTTCTGCCGGTATTCGTCCACAAGATGGGTTAGCCAAAGAGACCAATATTCAATTAGGAGAGCGTGGCGGCATTGTCATTAATAACCAATGTCAAACCTCGGTTGATCGTATTTATGCGATTGGTGAATGTGCATTGTGGCAGCAACAGATTTTTGGGTTAGTGGCACCGGGTTACCAAATGGCAAAAGTCGCGGCTAATCATATTTTAGGAGAAGCAGTAGAATTCGCTGGTGCAGATATGAGCACCAAACTGAAGTTATTAGGCGTTGATGTCGCCAGTATCGGCGATGTTCATGGAAAAACAGAAGGCGCACAGTCGTACACTTATCATGATGAAATTGAGCAAGTGTATAAGCGACTAATCATCTCAAAAGACGGTAAAAAAATTGTTGGTGCTGTATTGGTTGGAGATGCGGATGCCTATGGGACATTACTGCAAATTAAGCAAAACGACATGCCATTACCTGCACAACCTTCGGTCTTAATCTTACCCAATGTGAAAGACGATGAATCTGCGGGAATGGGAGTAGAAGCCTTGCCTGATACTGCTGTCATTTGTTCGTGTTTTGATGTGACGAAAGGCGATATAAAACAAGCGGTTTCTTCTGGCTGCACCAGTATGACAATGCTAAAAGAAAGCACCAATGCATCAACCGGTTGTGGTGGGTGTTCAGCGTTAGCAAAACAAGTATTAGACAGTGAATTGAGCCAACTAGGTGTCGAGGTTAATAACCATTTATGTGAACATTTTTCTTACTCTCGACAAGAAATGGCCGACATTATTCGTATCAATAAAATCAAAACATTTGATGAGATATTAGAGAGTCACGGTTCTGGTTTAGGCTGTATTACCTGTAAGCCTACCATTGGCTCTATTTTAGCCTCATTTTGGAATGATTACGTACTTGAAGATAACCTTGCAGAACTGCAAGACACCAATGATATCTACCTTGGTAACATGCAAAAAGACGGTACGTATTCAGTGGTCCCACGTATTGCTGGGGGGGAAATTACCCCTGACAAATTAATTGTGTTGGGGGAAGTCGCCAAAGAGTTTGGTTTATACACCAAGATCACTGGTGGACAACGCGTGGATTTGTTTGGCGCTCATGTTAGCGAATTACCTATTATTTGGCGAAAATTGATAGATGCAGGCTTTGAAACAGGTCACGCTTATGGGAAATCAGTGCGAACGGTTAAGTCTTGCGTTGGCAGCACATGGTGTCGGTATGGAGTGAATGACAGTGTTGGTTTAGCAATAAAAATAGAGAATCGTTACAAAGGCTTACGATCTCCTCATAAAATAAAATTTGCCGTATCAGGGTGTACTCGTGAATGCGCAGAAGCCCAATCGAAAGACATTGGTATTATTGCTACAGACAGAGGCTGGAACTTATATGTGTGCGGCAACGGTGGAATGCGACCACGTCATGGGGACTTGTTTGTTACCAATTTAGATGAAGCTACCTTAGTGCAATACATCGACCGATTATTAATGTTTTATATTCGTACCGCTGATCGCTTGCAACGTACTTCTGTTTGGCTAGAGAACTTAGAAGGAGGCTTAGAGTATTTACGATCGGTCATTGTGGATGATTCTCTTAATCTTGGCGAAACCCTAGAGGCAGAGATGGAGCACAACATCGCTCAATACCAATGTGAATGGAAAACTACGATTGAAGATCCTGAAAAACTAAAACGATTCCAACATTTTATCAATAGTAAAGAGACGGATGATGGGGTTGAGTTTGTAAAACAGCGCGAGCAGAAGTTCCCTAAAAAAGGGCTGCCTGAATTAGAAGAAGGCTTGAGAAAGCACGAAAAAATGATTGAAACAAACAACGTTTAGTTAGCTAAAATAAGGACGGATTTATGAGTGATTGGATCACGGTATGCAACAAGAATGAATTAACGCCGCAATTGGGGGCATGTGCTAAAGTACTCGACCAACAAGTGGCAGTGTTTTATTGCAAACGAAGTGAACGTTTATATGCGCTATCAAATTATGACCCTATTGGAAAAGCCAATGTAATATCAAGAGGCATGATGGGCTCTCTAGAAGGCGAACCCTATATATCATCACCACTTTACAAGCATCATTTTCATTTAGAAACAGGGGTTTGCATTGAATTACCGGAAGTGACATTAACAACTTATCCTGTGCGTATTTCAGATAACCAAGTACAAATTAAGCTAGTTCATTAAAAGGAATTAATGATGGAAGATAAATTTTCTCTGTTTTCATTTTCAGGCAAGATGAAAACGCTGCATTTAAGCTGGATGGCCTTTTTTATTACTTTTGTGGTGTGGTTTAACTTCGCGCCTTTATTGCAAATGGTAAAAGAAACCTTGGGGTTAAGCACAGAAGAAATCAAAACCTTATTGATTTTAAACGTCGCTTTAACCATTCCAGCTCGTGTCATTATAGGCATGCTGACGGATAAATATGGGCCCAGATTGGTCTATTCAATTTTATTGGCGGTGTGTTCAATTCCTTGTTTCATGTTCGCTTTTGCTGATTCATTTATTGAAGCGGCTATTGCCCGTTTTTTACTTGGCTTTATTGGCGCAGGGTTTGTGATTGGTATTCGTTTGGTTTCTGAATGGTTTCCTCATAATGAACTTGGTACTGCTGAAGGGATTTATGGCGGCTGGGGCAACTTTGGTTCGGCAGCGGCGGCATTTAGTTTACCAACCTTAGCGTTATGGTTTGGAGGAGATGAAGGGTGGCGTTACGCGGTAGCAATTACGGGGGTAATGAGTCTGTTATTTTCTTTCATTTTTTATTCTCAAGTAACTGATACACCAAAAGGCGCAACTTACTTTAAACCGACCCACTCAACTGCGATGGAAGTGACTTCTATAGGGGATTTCTATTTTCTTTTGATAATGAAAATACCAATGTACGCGGCGTTAGCATTATTAACATGGAAGTTATCGTCATCGGGGATTGGAATGTTATCTGATACCGTGGTTAATGGGGTGTATTTGTTGTTAGTTGGGATTTATATCTACGAAATAACACAAGTTTGGAAAGTGAATAAAGCCATTTTTAGTAATGATGTTGCACCACATCATCGGTATAAATTTAAACAAGTTGCGGTATTAAATGTGCTTTACTTTGCAACGTTTGGATCTGAATTAGCGGTAATATCTATGTTGCCATTGTTCTTTTCAGACACCTTTGAATTAACCCCTGTAATGGCGGGTATGGTTGCTTCAGCGTATGCCTTCATGAATTTAATGTCTCGTCCTGGTGGCGGTTGGATCTCCGATAAATTTGGCCGTAAACCAACGTTATTGATATTAACCGCAGGGTTAGCCGTCGGTTATTTTTTGATGGGACAAGTCAACAGTGAATGGCCGTTATGGTTAGCCGTTGCTGCCGCAATGGGGTGTTCTTTCTTTGTGCAAGCCGGTGAAGGCGCGGTGTTTGCAACCGTCCCCTTAATTAAACGCCGCATGACAGGACAAATAGCGGGTATGACAGGCGCTTATGGCAATGTAGGTGCTGTGGTTTATCTTACCGTGTTGTCTTTTGTTAGTTACCAAACCTTCTTCTTAGTGATTGCCGCTACCGCCGTTTTAGGTTTTGTGGTGCTGCTTAAAATGGAAGAACCAAATGGAAAAATAACGGAAGTGAATGAAGACGGTAGTATTACGTTAATAGACGTATCTAACTAATTATTATCGTGATTAACAGACAGGGAGGTTTGTTAAATGAAGAAGGTTGTAGACTTACAACATGAGTTAGTTTTACGTGTTGGTGGATACTCAACTCAAGGAAAACGAGAGAACAACCAAGATGCCTTCATTGTTAAGCAAGCCTTATTGTCTGAGCAACAATTTAAAGGGCACGTTGCGTGTATTGCGGATGGTGTGAGTTGCAGTGATAAAGGTCAGCAAGCAAGCCATACCGCCGTCACACAGTTTGTTGATGATTACTTTTCAACCCCAGACAGTTGGGGGGTAAAGCAAGCCGCAACCAGTATATTATCAACCATTAATTCATGGTTGTATCAGCAACAGAAAAACAATGAATTGCTACATAATGGTTGGTTAACCACATTTTCTAGTGTGATCATTAAATCCAATACCGCGCATATTTTTCATGTGGGTGATAGCCGGGTGTATCTTTACCGCAATAAGAAATTGCAACAAATAACCAAAGATCATCAACGACAAGGGATTAAACATCATCAATATTTAACTCGAGCATTGGGGATGGATAGTCATATAGAAGTTGATTATCAATCCATTGCATTAGAGCAAGGCGATAAATTTATTCTGACGACCGATGGCATTCATGATGTATTGAATGAGCATCAATTGAGTGTTGAACTGGTCACAATAGCAGAGAAAAAGAGACCTTTAGAATCTATATCGTCACATTTATGTTCATTAGCGATAGAAAAAGGATCGCTAGATAATTGCAGCAGTCTATTGATTGATGTTGTTAACTTGCCACGTAAATCCCCACAGGAATTAATTCAATTATTGAATCAATGTCATATTCCTCCTGTATTAAAAGTAGGTCAAAAAATTGATGAGTATCGAGTTCAACAGATCTTGTATTCAGGTGTCCGTAGTCACGTATATCAAGTGATTAATGAAGAAACGTCTAAACGTTATGTGTTGAAAGTTCCGTCACAACAATTTGCAGAAGATCGTGATTATTTGAGTTCTTTTATTCAAGAGCAATGGATAGGAGAAAAGGTAAAAAGCAACCGTATTATGCGTATTTACCCACGCTTGCCTACTTCTTCTTTTATTTATCATGTGTGTGATTACCTTGAAGGAATAACGGTACGGCAATGGATGTTTGATAACCCACTTCCAAGGCTTGATGAAGTACGAGCAATTATTAATGGTGTAATGAAAGCGGTGAGGGTATTACAGCGTTTACATATTGTACATCGAGATCTAAAACCCGAAAACATCATGATCATGCCAGACGGTCATATCGTGTTGATTGATTTTGGTGCGGCAACGGCTGATGGATTTGAAGAAGCATTATCAACCATTGAACTCCAATGCCCATTAGGTGAGGTGAATTACAGTGCGCCTGAATACATTAATGGCGATAAAGCGACACACCAATCAGATATATTCTCTATTGGTGTGCTTTGTTATGAGTTACTAAGTGACAACAGAACGACAGGCAGAGGAGCGGATAAAACGTTACCTTACAAGCACATTACTCAACAATCGTTACACGCTAAAAGACATCAAGTATGGACGTACCATTCATTGTTATTCCAGCGAGATGAAATACCCGTTTGGGTAGATGAAGCCATTAAAAAAGCGTGTCATGCTTTACCATCCCAACGGTATCTGCACATGAGTGAATTTATGGCCGATTTAAATACGCCAAATGCTCAGTTATTACGTAATAAGCAAGACCAACCACTAATGGAAAGGGATCCCATTCTATTTTGGAAAGGTGTGTCGATTGTTTTAGGTATTATGGTACTGATTGAATTTGGGTTATTAATATAGACTCATCGTTATTATCAATTTGATTCTCAAAATAGAATTATAGTGTCTTTCATTTTGATAGTGATAAATGAAATCCTTTAATAAACAATGCGTTAAATTTTAGGCATGCTCTGTGCTTCTTCTCTTATACAAACTAAGTATGATGAAGGAACATTATGATGCAGAACTATTTTATACCTTATGTGACAGCCTTAATTGTTGTATTAGGTTTCAGTGTTCAATCACAGGCGGCTGTTCCATTTGCTTCTTGTCCAAGCCAAGCCTTTATGGTGCAGAACCCATCAGGAACTCCGATTGCTTATGGCATAAGCCTTGATGTAGGTAGCTATAATACGTTGTCTTGGGAGATCGGTGACGGAAAAATCAATGGTGTTGGTTACAGTGTCCATGATGATTATATCTATGGATGGGATTATGGCGCACAAACACTGACTCGAATTGGGTCTGACTTTATATCAACGCCCTTATCTGTTGCGAATTTAGAACTTGGTCCAACGTCATTTTATGTAGGTGATGTATCAACCGTTGAGAATGCATGGTATGGCTACCGAGTGAATAAAGGGTTCTTTCGAATTGATTTAGTCACACTTGTAATGACGAAAATTGCGAGTTCAGCCACCGTTGGTAATCTTAGAATTTTAGACATGGCTTTTCATCCTGATGACGGTCTTCTTTACAGTGTCGATAATAACGGTTATTTGTATAAAATCGCTCCCGATACTGGCATTAGCACTCAGTTAAACCAAGTCATTTCTAGCAGTAACGTTGGTCATAGTTTGGCGTTTGGGGCGCAATATTTTGATGTGGATGGCAACCTATACCTTAGTAATAACGGTAATGGCTATATTTACAGGGTAAGTATTGATGAGCTCAACTCTAGCTCTGATTTTTTCGCTTATGGACCATCAAGTAATTCAAATGATGGCGCCCGTTGTGCGTTTGCTCCTGTTGGACAAAATGAGAACAGTGATTTTGGTGATGCTCCAGATACTTACGGCACACTGTATGATTCGTTTGGCGCTCGTCATGGCATAACAAGCTTAACATTAGGTGCAATTGTTGATGGAGAAAGTGAGGGCTATGCGTACCCACTGTCAGATGACGTTTCGGATTCAAGTAATGATGATGATGGTATCTCTTTCCCTGTGCCTCTAGAAATCAAAGAAACCAGTTTTATCTATGCCGACGTTAATGGTGCAGATGGAGAGGGTGTAATCAGTGCGTGGATTGATTGGGATCAAAATGGTGAGTTTAATGATGATGAAATTATTCTTGATAGCGTATGGGTTGATGATGGCCAAAACCAATTGTACTTTGAAGTACCAAGTTGGGCGCTTGCAGGCGAAACATGGGCACGTTTTCGTTTAAGCCATACTTATGATGTAGGCCCTAATGGGGGGGTAAGCGCTGGGGAAGTTGAAGATTATCAAGTCATTGTTACTGACCAAGGCGTTTCTGTTGAACTTTATCCTACGGGATCAGGATACACCACTTTTGCATATGAAGATCAGTACCCTAAAGTGGGTGATTACGATATGAATGATGTACTTATGAACGTCAAATATACGGAGTTTAGCCACAGTAACCAAGTTATTCAGCTTAAAATTGAAGGTAAAATAGCCGCAATCGGTGGGACTTATCATTCAGGATTCGCGATTCGTTTACCGGGGATAAGCCCAGATAAAATCAAATCAAGTTCAGCAAAGCTGTTCATTAATGGTGAATTAAAAAATACGGAAGTGCTTGAAAGTGGAACAATAGATGCCGTGCTTATTGTGCATGAAGATCTTTGGTCATTTACTGAATCAGGCGAAGAAGATGGATGTGATATGTACCGAACTCAGTCTGGCTGTGGTACGCAACACCGTCCAACATGGTCATTAATCGTTCCATTTGAAGCGCCTATTCCACAATCTCAAATGCCAGAATTACCTTACGACCCATTTATCTTTGCTACTCCTGGTTATTACTATGGTGGTACGAGTTTTCAAATAGGGGGAGGAAATCCGGGGAGAAGCGTCGAGGTTCACCTTAAAAATAACAAACCGACGTCAAAATTTAACTATGGTTACGTTGGGCACAGTGATGATGCAACCAACGTTGCTAATGACACCTACTTTCATACCAGTAATGGTCTTCCGTGGGCAATTGAAATACCAATGGATTGGAAGCACCCAAGTGAGTCTGTCAGTATTTTAGACGCTTATCCCCAATTTGCTGATTTCGCTCAAGATGAAACAGGGCAAACTGCACCAGATTGGTATATCACTCCAAATACGGGCAAAACTTATATAGATTAAGGAGATAGACTATGAATAATATAGGAAATATAATGAACCGTTTGGTTTTGATACTTGTCCTTGGTCTGCTTACTGCGTGTAATAGCGACAGTGGCGGTTCAGATAGTGGTGGTGGATCAAATTCATCTGGGTCTTCACCTTCTTCCATGTCGGTATTGGATTTAGAGATAAGTACTGAGAACCGTTTGACTTCTGTTTACACTGTGGATATTGATGTCGATATATCTGAAATATCAACGAAGGATGCATTTATCTCGGTATGTGATAACAGCACCGCGAAAGGCGATTTATCTAAAGTAGACTTTGATATGTGCTTACTTAAAGGAAAATTAGAACAAGGTGTTGGAGCGTTTGATCTTCGTGTTGCGAACCATTGTGAAGAGTTAGTTACTATTATTTGGATAATGGAGCAAGACCGTGATCCTCTTATTTATACCTTATCTCACAACAACGAAAAAGAGAGCTCGTGGGTAATTAATTAACAAGACCTATAAAGTAATCAGATAAAAAACAGCCCTTAATGTTAAGGGCTGTTTTTCGTTATTAGTTAGCGCATACACTCATTAAATCATCGATAAAGTAATTCAGTGCTCGTTCTTCGATGGCTTTGATTTTTGTTTGCTGATCGTCGTTCAGCATGTGATACATACTTGCTGCACCAAAATCACCAAAGATAATATTTGCGTCAGCATCAAACAGCGTATTGTGCGCATATAAGTCGCCATGGCACACTTGATTATCATGCAGGTGATTAAACACATTACGCATTTCATTGGTCATTTTATTGATGTGTTCAAGTGATAAGGTAAACCCTTCAGGAAAAGTATCACGCGTGCAGCTTTCTAAACTTGGTGGTAACCCTAAGTTTTTGTAATGCGCTGGGATCAAATTCATGATTAATGCTAAGTAATTATCTTCACTTACTTGCGCTAATGATTGCACCACGCTTGGGTGATTACCGACTTTCAAACACGCTTGCAATTCATCCTCAGGATAACCGTCACTTGTGACTTCGCCCTTAAATACTTTTACTGCAATATCTTTAGGGAAATCAGTAGTTTCGTTATTCCAATGTGCTTTAGAAATTACACCAGAAGCGCCTTGGCCCAATACCTTTTCTAAGGTGTAGCTTGAAGAGGCAATACTAGGTACTGATTTTACTTTTAAATCAGATTTACAGAATGGATTACCCGCAAACGCAAACCACGCCAATTTTGGTAAATCAAACAGTTGCTCTGGGCATTCGACTAATTGGTTTGCTGAAATGCGCAATAACTCAAGATTGTGTAGCTGAGATAAATTACTAGGTAGCGTTGTTAGGTTATTCCCCGCTAATGCGAGCTTTTGCATTAAATGACACTCACCTAAAGTATTTGGTAAGGCGTCAACTTGGTTATCCGTCAATATTAACCAGCGCAATTTAGGCGGAAATACGTTTTCAGCAACGTGCTTAATGTTACATGATTTAAAACCAATCATTTCTAAGTTTGGCAGTGTTGCTAATACATCAGGAAAAACAGTAAATGGGTTATTAGAAGCAAAGAAGATTTTTAGTTTAGTTAACTGGGTGATTTCTTCTGGTAGCGTGGTTAATTGATTATTCGATAAATCTAAGATCTCTAAAGAATCAGCCAAAGATAAAATTTCTAATGGAAATTCGGTTAGGTTGTCACTTAATTGAAGTCGAGTAATACCTTGTAATTCACCAGAGGTTAACTGAGCTAATGTATGCAAACTTATCTTCCTAATATTGAAATGTTAACGGAAATTAGCCGTGGATTGTACGGTTTTTAGAGTCAGAAATCTATTATATCAATTTTGGTATAAATGATATAACGAGATGGCATTAGTCGTATATTTAATATTAACGTATTGTTGTTTTATTGAGCATCAAATGATGCATATGAATGAAATAGAAGTAAAGGGATCTTACTTCGCAGTATTAGGAGAAGACCCAAATGACGACAATAGTAAAAAAATCAATTTTAGCTGTGGCGCTCACCGGCGTATTTTCAAGCGTTGTTATTGCAGAAGAGAAAGAAGTGCAGGATATGTCTGATCCTTTAGCTGTTTATACTCAAGCAGGTGCGGGTTATACCGATAAAGGATTGAACTTAAAAGTAGGTCAAACATACGATACTGGTAGCGAAACTAGTATGGGCATGAATATCATCGAAATTAAAGGCATCGGTGGTGAAGCGGTTGGATGGAATGGGGATGCTCGTAAAAATAACGATGACAGCATAGATTCCCTTCGCTACCGTAATTTTACTGTCGATTTAACCAATGGGCGCGGCGCTCAGGTTGATGTCGATTGGAACTTTGATACCAATCAAGGCTCAGCTTCTTACAGTTTTATACAGGCACTTCCAAAAATGGGACCTGTTAGTTTATACCCTTTAGCGGGATTAGGTTTGGCAGCTGGTGAAGCATACGATCCTCAAGATGAAGGGGCAGCACAAGCACAAGATCGTTATGACTTGCATGGATCTTTTTATGTTGCCGGCCTTTACAGTAAAATTGAAATTACCGATAAGATCTGGATTAACTATAATCCAATGTATTTAGGAACTATTTCTGGTTCTGAAGAATATAAAGATAATGCTTATGGTATTGATAATGATGCAATTTTAACTCATGAAGCTGCAATTAGTTATCAAATAACCAAGCGTTCAAATGTTCGTTATTTTGCTAATTGGACAGAAGATACACACTATTCAGATGGCGATCACCGTATTGAATTTAACTATCAATTTTAATAATGGCATGATTAAGCATTGTCGTTGCTAACGTGTGTTAATAAACCAATTCATTGTTAAATGGGTTGGTTTTTCTGTTTCTATTAATATTCTTTTATTGAGCGTTTAATGAACTACCTATCTAAATTAGATTATGCTTTATTTTCATTTTTACTTCTGTTTTTTGTCATGACATTACCATCAGTTTCTGCAGAGGAAAAACACCAAGACGATCCAACAAAAATAGTGACCAAATTGGGTCTTGGTTACAACGATGATCTTACTATTTCTGGCTCTATTGGGTTAGACCCTGTGCGAATGGTGAACGTCAGAACAAATGCTGATGGGGATGATTGGCGTATTGGTGGTTCATGGTTATTACCGATAGGTATTGTTAATGTCAATTTCAGTCGCACCGAATATGATAACGATGCCTATAAAAATAATTACAGCATTGGTACATTTATTCCATTGTCTTATTTTGGTATTGAACCAATGGGATGGCAGATTTTTCCTATGGCGGGCTACGCTTACAATGATGGTGAATTTGCCGTTGAACAACAGAGCGAAATGCAATCGGGTGATTACGTTTTGATGTCTAATTCAAGCCACAGTGGTTATTTAGGAGCGTTTGCGTTAAAACCACTAACAGACACGTGGAGTGTACTTGCTTTTGGTGGAGGGGCGTTAGGCTCTGATGATTACAGTAGTTATTGGGGCGGTGGTGGTTTGAGCTATAAGATAAATGAAAACCAATCGTTTAATTTTTATGGAGTCGTCAGCGAAGATGACTTTGGTAGTAATGAAAAGGTCGGCGTCTCTTACACTTACGAGTTTGAGTAATCATTTGAATATGTTGATAGATTATAATAAACAATTTACGGATTATGTGAATGTGCATAACCATCAACGTATTTTTATTATCTCATTGATAATTAAACTCATTTCTGTATTTTTGGTAGTCGGTCATGGTATATAGCGGTTAAATTTTGATGAGGTTCTATATATAATTCAAAAACAGGGAAGATAGAATCTGTCTCTATTCTTATGGTTCTTTAGGTCACTGGCTAATCGTCATTGCTTATACAGAATATAACAAATTTGTCATATAGGTCTCAGTCGTCACTATTTCATTATTCCTCTTATAAATGCGACTAGAATTGTCACAATATTTATGACACAGTCGAGGGCTTGCTCATTGGAGAATTAAGATGAAAGTTGAAGATTTAACCTTATTTACTGTGGTCGTTAAGCTTGGCAGTTTTACTGCGGCGGCTAATGCTTTGGATCTACCAAGAGGGAACGTAAGCCGTAGAATAAGTGAGTTAGAACAGCACTTAGGTGTGGCATTATTTTTTCGTACTACTCGACAATTATCTCTGACTCAACATGGTGAAGCTTACCATCAAAAATTATTGAAAGCCTTGGAAGCATTGGAACAAGCTAACGATGCGGCTCAGCAAGTGTCCGACTCACCTAAAGGAAAGATAAAATTTGGTTTACTCCCGCAAAGTGACGGTCCATTGCAAGACATTATTTTTTCATTTCAAGATAAGTACCCAGACATTGAGTTAGACATTCGCATTATTAATAATGGCTTTTTAGAGATGTACCCTCAAGGTTTAGATCTGGCAATGCATGGAGGGGAATTGCATAACAGTAATATTATTGCGAGGAAAGTTTTTGGACTTAAACGCGTGTTAGTTGCGAGTCCTGAGTTCCTCGCATTGAATCAAAATATCAATAAGATACAAGATATTGAACGGTGCGACTGCATTTGTTATCGCTGGCCAAGTGGCGAAATAGAAAACCAATGGCATTTGAATGATGAATACCTACAGATAAAAACCAAACTCACCAGCAATAGTATTGATTTTGTGAAAAATTCCATTATTCATGGCCGTGGAGTCGGTTTTTTACCACAAATGTTGATTGGTGATGAAATTCGTAATGGACAGCTCATTCATATCCTACCAGAATATTGTTCTGCAAAAGAAGATATTTGGTTGCTTTCACCTGAAAATAAAGGGATATCCCGAGTAACGCGATTATTAATAGATCACCTATTAATTGAAATACCTAAGTTGGCATTATTGTCCTGAATTTTGAGACAGTGTTTGTCACGTTTGCTAGCTTATCTCGGCCCTTTATCTCTATACACTGGCTCTAACGTAAAATCTTAGGAGTCAGTGATGAAAAAAACACATTTAATAAGTGTATTAGCGTTATCTAGTGTAGCGTTAGTCGGCTGTAATCAAACTCAGCCTTTGGTTATAAAGAAAACACCACGCCCAATTGAAGTTGTCGAGTTAAGTTCACAGCAAACTCATAGCATTAAACAGTTTTCTGGTACGTTACAAGCCAGTGAGACTGCGGAGTTGTCATTCCGTGTTCCCGGCACTATTCATCAAATCTTAGTACAAGAAGGCCAACGTATTTCTAAAGGGGATGTGATTGCACGGTTAGACCCACACGATTACAAAATATCAGTATTAGAAATAGAAGCGCGACTAAGTGAAGCCAAAGCCGCACACCAATTAGCGAAATCAGAATACCTTCGAGTAAAACAAGCCACTCAAGATGATGCGATAGCAAAAGTGAACCTTGATCGCGCATTAAGCGGCTACAAACGCAGTGCTGCAATGGTAAAAGTGGTGAAACAAAACCTAATCAGAGCAAACGATGCGTTAGGTTATACCGAATTAAAAGCCCCATTTGATGGCGTGATCTCGAATCAAAAATTTGAACAGTTTGAGCAAGCGATTCCGGGGATCAGCGTATTTACCTTACACCAACCAAACCAGTTAGAAGCGGTGATTGATGTACCTGAAAACCTCGCGCATTTATTCCAAGAAAATCAAAGTGCCAATATCAGTTGGTATCAAGAAAAACAGATTTACAGTGCCTCATTAAAAGAGGTTGGAACGCAACCTCATCCTATTAAGCAAACCTACCGAGTCACTTTTCAATTAGATGGATTTGATGTGTCAGAAAAGCCGGCCTATTTACTTCCGGGTAAAGCCGTAAAAGTATCAGTTCCTTTTGCCTATGCAAATAATGCGTACTGTTTACCTTATTCTGCACTTATCGGACAAAAAGACGAACAAAAAGTCTTATTGGCGAATGACCATGAAATTGAAAGCAGACACGTAGAACTGGCTTCATTAGATGCAAACCAAGCGTGTATTAATACGGGACTAATGGTTGGCGATAAAGTAGTGGTTACGGGTGCTGATTATCTAAAAGACGGTGACCCTGTTGGTCAACTGCGCTTTGTTACTCAATAGGAGGTTATGATGAATTTAGCTGAATTTGCTATAAGACAACGAACCTTCGTTATTTTCTTTACCGTGTTGTGTGTGATAGCGGGTGGGTTATCGTATTTTAAATTGGGTAAATTAGAAGACCCAAGCTTTACGGTAAAAAGTGCCGTGGTTGTCACGCTATATCCTGGCGCTTCTGCTGAAGAAGTTGAACAGCAAGTGACAGACAAAGTCGAAACCAAATTACAAGAAATGGGTTCGCTTTGGAAATTACGATCGCTATCTAAACCGGGTATGTCGATGGTGTTTATTGATTTGAAAGAATCGATTTCATCAAAGCAATTACCTCAAGAATGGGATTTATTACGCCGTAAAGTTTCGGATGTGAAGCTTGGTTTACCAGCCACAGCACAGATAAGTATTGTGCAAGATGAATTCTCTGAAGTGTACGGCATGCTTTTCTCTGTTTATGGAGAAGATACGTCACCTGCCGATTTACGTTTATACGCGAAAGAGTTACAACGTCGTTTAAAAACGGTCGATGGGATTAAAAAAATTGAGCTACATGGTGTTCAAAACCAAGTGGTGAATATTGATATTACCGATGAGCGTTTAGCGGCTTATGGTTTATCTACCGTTCAAGTATTGAACCAATTAAATAGCCAAAACATGGTGTTCGATGCAGGCAGTATGGCAGCAGGTCATGAACGTATTCGTATTGATCAAAGTAGCTCATTCCAATCGCTGCAAGATATTCAAAATTTCACCCTAAAAGGGGGGATAAGTGAGCTAGGTACAGGACTTATCCGATTACAAGATGTTGCAGATGTATCAATGGGTTATCAAACGCCTGCGTTATCTCTAAGTCGTTATAATGGCATTGATGCCGTGACGTTAGCGGTGAGCCCTGTGAGTGGCATTAACGTAGTGAGTTTAGGCTCTAGTATTGATGAAGTGATTGCTGAGTATCAATCAACATTGCCTGTTGGCGTTGAAATTGGGGTTGTTGCTTTTCAGCCCGATGAAGTACAAAAATCGATTGATAATTTCGTTTTAAACTTATTAGAAAGTGTGCTGATTGTTGTCGTTGTATTGTGGATCTTTATGGGATTCAAAAGTGCGACCATTGTTGGAACCAGCTTGCTCGTTACGATATTATTAACGCTTGTTTATATGTATCTAGCGAGTATTGATTTACAGCGAGTCTCATTAGGGACCTTCATTTTAGCTCTGGGTATGCTGGTTGATAACGCCATTGTTATTACCGATATGTACACCTCAAAAGTAAAAAGTGGCATTGAAAAAACCAAAGCCGCGACCGATTGTATTCACGAAACGGCATTGCCATTATTAGGGGCAACGTTCATTGCCATTATGGGTGCGAGCCCGGTGTTATTTTCTCAAACCGATGCGGCTGAGTTTGCCGGGTCTGTGTTTAAAATCATGTGTTCATCGTTGCTGCTTTCATGGCTGGTTGCAATGACCATTACGCCACTGATGTGTTGGTTATGGTTAAAACCAGAAGTGGGCAGTGAAGAGGTCGTGAAGCCAAGTCGTTTTAAAAAGGTGATAGGTTGGACAGTAGATAATCCTAAAAAAGCGTTGTCTGCGGTGGTTCCGTTGCTGTTAATGACGGCGGTGGTTATCCCTCAAATCTCGGTTAACTTTATGCCAAGTTCGGATCGTCCAGTTGTATTCCTTGATTATTGGTTGCCAAATGGCGCTAAAATTGAAGAAACCTCAAAAGACATGAAGCGTATAGAAGCGTGGTTATTAGAACAACCTGAAGTGGATTTAATCTCAACTTATGTGGGCGCAAGTGCTCCTCGATTCTCAGTGACGGTAGAGCCAGAACCGTTTGACCCAAGTTATGGTCAAATAGTGATTAATACGGCTGATTACGACGCAATTAAACCGTTAATTAAACGTGGTGATGCGTGGTTAGAGAATGAATTTCCTCAAGCTGAACCAAGATTCCGTTCATTGAAACTGGCAACGAAAGATAAGTTCAGCATTGAAGCGCGGTTTACAGGGCCAGATCCAGATGTATTACGTGGATTGTCTCAAGAAGCTCAAGCGATTTTTAACGAGAACCCATACACCAAGTACGTGCGTGATGATTGGCGTCAAACCAGTAAAGTATTAGTACCCATCATTAACCAAGAACAGGCGCGTCGTGCGGGGATTAATCGTGCCGATATTGCAATGGCATTAAAACGCTCGTCAGATGGCATGATATTAGGAGCAATGCAGCAAGGTGATGAGTTAATTCCATTACTATTAAAAAGCCCTGAATCAAGTATGGCATCATTAGAAACCATCCCGGTAAAATCATTGTTAGGTATTCATTCTGTACCATTAGGCCAAGTTGTTGATGGATTTGAATTGAAAAATGAAGAAAGCATGATTTGGCGACGTGACCGTGTGCCATCAATTACGGCTCAAGCGGCGATTACAGATCAAACCGCAGCGAAAGTACGCTCACAAGTACTCGAAGAGATTGAAGCAATTCAACTGCCTTATGGTTACACATTGGAATGGGGTGGTGAATATTATGACGAACATCGTTCAATCATGGATACCTTCTCACAACTGCCAAAAGCATTGATCTTTATGGTGGTTATTTTGGTGGCTATGTTTAACGGCTTTAAGCAACCAGTGATTATTCTAACCACCGTGCCTTTGGCGGCGACGGGGGCAAGTTTAAGTTTACTGTTGTTTGATAAACCATTTGGTTACATGGCGTTAATTGGTGCAGTAGCGTTGTCTGGCATGATAGTGAAAAACGGCATTGTATTGATGGACCAAATTGAACTAGAACGTAAGCAGGGCAAGTTATTAGATGATGCGATTAAAGATGCAACGTTAAACAGAACCATGGCGATTTCATTAGGCGCATTAACCACGGCATTAGGCATGATCCCATTATTATCAGATAGATTATTTGACCAAATGGCAGCAACCATTATTGGTGGCCTTGCAGCGGCAACGTTCTTATCACTGCTAGCAATGCCTGCAATGTATAAATTGTTCTATAAAAATGATCGCTCAAATGCCGATATAAATGTCGAAATGACATCAATCAAAAACGAAATTAATATGAAGGATATCAACCATGAAAATGCATAAAGTATCGACAATAACGAAAGCATTTTTCTTGGCTGGTATATTGACAGGTTGTAGCATGACACCAGATTATACTCCGCCAGAAATGACCATGAGTGAAGCCTATACCCAGATTGAAGGCGTAAATGGCTCACAAACATTATCAAGTGATCTAGCGTGGTGGAAAGGGTTTAATGACCCAATATTAAACCAATTGGTTGCAGACGCGCAGCAGCAGAATATTCCGTTACGAATTGCTTCTGAGCGCATTAAAATGGCGCAGTCTTATCATGAAATGGTGTCGTCATTTAAAGTGCCAACCGTTAGCCTTGGTGCTGGGTATGTCAATTATCAAATCAGTGAAAATGATCCTTTATTAGGCGCTGCGGTTTCGCCTATTGGGGTACCTGCTGCGGCTCAACCTCTTGTTGGTTCTAGTGTGACATTAATGGACCAACAACAAGATGGTTTTGGTGTTGGTGCTACCATTGCTTGGGAAATGGATTTATTTGGTCGTATTGATAGCCAAGCTGATGCGGCTGAAATAAGAAAAGAACAAGTCGAGATTTACCGTAGTGGGCTAAACACCTTGGTAACGGCGGATGTGATAAGTAACTATTTGCAATATCGCGGCGCAATAGAGCGTAAAGCGATTGCAATGGGAACGATTGAAGATCAAAAAAGCACGTTGAAACTGGTAAGAAAAGTGGTTGATAACGGTTATGGCTCAGAGCTTGATATCTCTCAGGCAAGCGCCATGCTGGCGGCGACAGAGGCGATTATTCCCCAACTAGATATTGCGGCGAATATTCACAAACAGCGATTGGCTATTTTGTTAGGGCAACCGACCCGTTCATTAAACCTAGGTGATGATTCAATTGAACAAGTCACTCCAGAATTAGCCGGTATTATCCCTACTGGGCTGCCGTCAGATTTATTGCAACGTCGCCCTGATGTTCGTATGGCAGAGCGAGAAATAGCGGCAATGAATGAAGAGTTAGGTGCCGCTATCGCAAGTCGTTATCCGAAAGTATTTTTAACCGGCACGCCAGGACTCGTTGCAGGAGATTTTGATGATTTGTTTAACAGTGACTCTTTTGGTTGGATGGCAAGTGCGGGCGTAAGTTGGACGGTATTTGATGGTGGTAGAGGCGCCGCAATGGTTGATATTCAAGAAGCCCGTCTTGAAACATCAGTGCTTACTTATCAACACGCAGTAAATGGCGCCTTTGCAGAAGTAGAAACACTGCTGTTTGCTTATGGTAATAGTCAGAAATACCAAGCAAGTATTACTCAAGCACAGCAACAAACAGAGACCGCGTTAAGCAAAGCCAACGCTTTATATAACGCAGGCTTGATTGATTATCTGTCGGTATTAGATGCACAACGACAACACAATATGATGAAAGACAGAGTCGTGGCCGCTAAGTTACAAACCGCGCAATCAGTGGTGGGGTTACATAAAGCTCTGGGTGGAGAGTGGGAGATCTAGCGTCACACAGTAAATGGCTTACACCGTGAACTTTCATTGATAGCTCACGGTGAGAGTTGCATCAAATCACCACGTTATTACGGCTATCAAAGTACCGTTTACGTGCTCCTTTACGTTTTCTCAACATAAGAGAATGACACTATGTCCATTATTTCAATACTTAGGCAATGGCCTTTGATTATTTTATGCACTACATCTTTAATTGGTTGTGCTGCGCACGTCCCTTTTTCGGCCGTTCCAAATGAACAAAACGATCTGGTGTATCCGTTAGGAAAAGACAATTTACGTTATTGGGGAGACAGCAGTGATCTGTTCTTCGATGAAGTTTATTTATCTAATTTCCAACAAGAAAAAGACGACCATCATTACTTAGCGCTATCTGGTGGTGGTGCAAACGGAGCGTATGGCGCAGGTATTTTAACCGCATGGAGCGAGATGGGTGGAAGACCTGATTTTGATATCGTGACAGGGGTAAGTACTGGAGCATTAATTGCAGTTTTTGCGTATTTAGGTGAAGACTATGATGACGAACTCACTGAGTTTTATACCACAACTGAAACGGATGATATTTTTATTACAAAACGAATCCTTAATGTGTTGAGTGGAACGGCATTGTTAGACAGCTCACCATTGGAAAACACAATAAGAGAAACCGTCACAACAGAATTGCTTGATAAAGTGGCTGAATATAATGCCCAAGGTCGCTTATTATTGGTAGGCACAACCGATTTAGGCAGTCAGCGATTGTCAATTTGGAACATGGGGGAAATTGCGGCATTAAAATCTGACGAGAGCCAACGCTTATTTGAAGACATTATTTTAGCGTCAGCATCAATTCCTGGAGCGTTCCCAGCGGTGCGGATTAACGTTGAAGGAAAAGACGATACTTACCAAGAGCTTCATGTTGATGGTGGGGTTACAAGACAAGTTTTTTTAATCTCTGATTCTTTATCAGTAGTGAATAATCAAAATAAAAACCATCATATTTATGTGATAAGAAATGGGGAATTTGAGCCTAAAGTCGATGATCCAGAATTGAACTTGAATTACGTGGCTTCACGCTCATTGTCTACGTTAATTAAGTATCAAGGTCGAGGAGATGTCATGCGAATTTATAATTTAGCACAGCGATCAAACATTGATTTTTATTTTAGTCACATGGAAAGTGATATGGCATTGGCGGTAGAGCAAGACCCTGATCAGCCGTTTGATTCTACCTACATGCAGCACTTATATAAATATGGGTATGAACAAACTCTAATCGGTAATGTCTGGGATGATAAACCACCCCAATTTAATACCTTTTCGGTTGATCTTTAAGGCTTTGGCTTAATGAGATGCCTTGACGATGTGATGTTAAATTAGGTCATTTTAGGAGGAAGGATATTATCCACAATTTTTTCTATCCACTTAAATTTGGCCGAGTTCATGTGCTTGCTATTGTAGAACAAGCCTACTTTAATTTGGTTTCTTTTTTGTTCATCATCAATAGTCACATAAGAAAATTTGTGGTTATTTAATGTTTCTAACAAGCTTTTTGGGGCAATAAAAATACTGTCTCTGTGTTCGATGTAATTAAGCAGAGGGTTTACCGTTTGGCTACGGAAATTAGGATGTTTAGTCACTTCTTGAGTTGAGAACGTTTGTGCCAACATAGTATGTAGATTGAATTCAGGAACAATTAAGCCAACCAAATCGTAATTATAAATATCTTGTAATGGAATGTGCTGATGAGCTAAAGGGTGATCAACGCGACAGATCCCTATAAACGTTAGTAAGCCAATGGGTACTTGTCTAAGCTCTTTTGATATATCTAATGGGTAATAATTGATTGCAAAATCAAACTCCCCATTAATCAATTCGGCAGCGGTTTTTGGACTAAAATTATGTAATTCAATGTTTAGATTAGGTGCATCTTTGTTTATTGCTTCACAGATCTGATAACCATGAGTTTCAATAATAAACCCATTCATCGCAATCTTCATTTGCCCTGTTAATTGTTCTGGAGAAAAAGAATCTCCTTGCAGTGTGTGCTGCAGATCAGAGAAGATTTTAGGCAAACTTATCGCCAGTTCTTCAGCCTTTGGGCTAAGTTTTAATCCTCTCGATTGACGAATAAACAGTGGGTCATCAAATTCTTCACGTATTTTTGCTAAGGTACGGCTAACAGCGGGTTGGCTGGTATTTAATCGTTCTGCTGCTTTGTTTGTGTTTTTTTCTTGCAGCAGAACAAGTAATGTTTTCAGTATATTTAAATCCAGTTTTGAGATATCCATTGCTATTTTATTCCTCGCACAATACACATTCTTTTAACTTATATCATACAACTTTAAATATCAAATTTGTCATATCAGATATACAGTTTCGCCATTGGTTGCGTTGATGATTTTGGGTAACGTGAATTGTTTTTATTCATGGATACATACGTCTCAGGAAGAGTCATACGTTTTATTTATAGGTGATTTATGAAAATACATCCAACCAGTTTAGAATTTGATACTCTGCCGAGTGTTTATCCATTGCTTGATTCAATTATGTTTATGTGGTTTGTCGTTTTAGTTACTGTCGGCATACTCACGTGGGTAGTCGTTAAAGTTTGGCATATACATTCGCTTCCTAAGTATTTGGCAAAAGAAAAAGGGTTAGCTCAAGCTAAATTGATTTTTTGGATGTGTATTTTAGGCCTTATATGGAAGCCATTATGGGTGCTGGCTGTGCTCGCAATTGTGACGGATTGGGATAAAGTTCAATCTTGGTTCAAAGGAGCGCAATCATGAAAGAGATTATGCTGCCTTACATCTTAATTGTGTGGTTATTGTTTAAATTTAAGGTACTTAAACCTACAAGTCGTAATTATTTCATTACTACTTTTGTTGGGGTGATATTGGCTCTGGCTCTGTTTTTGGGTCATCGTTTTTATTCTCCAGCAGATTTAACCAATTCAACCACAGTGAAAGCGCCTCATGCTGTACTCTCTCCATCCGTTGGTCAGCATATTGATCAGATCTATATTGATCACAACCAACACGTAAAAAAAGGGGAAGTACTTTACCTACTTAAAGATGACAAAATCACGTCTGCCATTATTGAGGTGGAATCTGCTCAACTTGAGGTAGAAAAAAGCGTTGAAGCCAAACAAGTGGCATTACAACAAGCAGAGCGCAATCATAAACGTAATGTAGGAATGAAAGAACACGTATCGATTCGTGATACAGAAGAGTCCTTAGATTTGGTTGAAATGTTGATTGCAGATATTCATGTACTTGAAGCGAAGCAGCTTGGGTTAGAAGCGCAATTAAAAAACCTAAATTTTGAATTAGACCGTTTAACGATTACTGCTCCTTTTGATGGCATGGTGACGCACATATTTATTGCTGATGGATCTCGCATTGGTTCACTTCATTTATGGGATACCAGTAAAAAGTTTGTTGAAATGCGCATTCCCGATCAAGCGTATAAAAACATTAAACCAGGACAATTTAGTGAATTTTTTGTAACGGCATACCCAGGTGAGATTTTTAGAGCAAAAGTACACAGTGTTGTGAATGCAACGGGTGAAGCTCAAGGCAGTTTGTTACCTCAAGAGCAATCGGTATCTAGCCATATTCAACGAGGTTCTGCACCTGTAGGCCGAACTGTTATTTTAGAAATAGACCAACATACGATGGATATGCTACCCATTGGTGCAACAGGTTCAGCGTGGATAAGTGCAAATAAACCATATTCATTATTAGGTTTTATTGATGTTATTGGCGGAGCAACCGTTCGTTTAACTGCGGCAAAGTCTTATTTACAAGCAATGTAAATGGATAGAGCTAAATAGGTGTGATAAAAGAATAATAACGGCAAGTGATCTTTTTCATCATGGCTGCTGTATATAGTTTACCTACTTAAGTTAAGGGAGTTAACGATGATTAAAAACACAATGAGAATATTATTTGCAGGGATAAGTATGTTAGCGCTTAGTGGTTGTTTGGGAATGCCAAAAGGTGTTGAACCCGTATCAGGCTTTGAGCTAAACCGTTATTTAGGTAAATGGTATGAAGTGGCGCGGCTAAACCATTCTTTTGAAGAAGGGTTAAGCCAAGTCAGTGCCGAATACAGTGTTAATGAAGATGGAAGCGTTAAAGTCATTAACCGAGGCTATTCAAAAGAAGATCAAGAATGGAATGAAGCAGAAGGGAAAGCTAAGTTTATTGATGCAGAAGACCAAGGCTATCTTAAAGTCTCGTTTTTTGGGCCTTTCTACGGTTCATACGTGGTGTTTGAATTAGATAAAGAAAACTACCAATATGCGTTTGTATCAGGCCCTGATCTCGATTATTTATGGCTACTATCTCGAACCAAAGAGGTTGACCAAGAAGTGATTGAGCGTTTTGTATCAACAGCTCAATCTCTAGGTTTTAAAACAAATGAACTGATCTTTGTTGAGCAATAATTGATTGTCGCGTTAGTTAATGGGGGTTGGGAAATCCAACAGATTAACTAGCGCGCTAATTTATGATGCGCTCGTGAAAAGTGACCCGCACAAAATGCCCCCACAATGGATAGCTCGCCAGCAAGACATAATGCTGCACACACTTCCGCTAATGCTTGAGATTTACCTGAACCATGTAATCCCATGATTTCCAAACAGGCTTTTTGACTTGGTAATCCGGTACCGCCGCCAACCGTTCCTAACATTAGGTTTGGTAGTGTCACACTTGCGTACAGCCCCCCATCTCTATTCACTTCAATTCGTGTCATACCCACGGCCGATTCAGCCACGCAAGCCGCATCTTGGCCACATGAAATATATAACGCAGCCAATGCATTGGCGTAATGCGCATTAATTCCAATAGTGCCACTGAGCGTTGCGCCAACCGTACTCATTTGAGTAAATTGCATCATTTTTTCTGGCGTGGTGTGTAAATATTTCTTAACCAGTTCGGCTGGAATATGCACTTCTGCGGTTACTTTCTTACCGCGAACGCTACGAAGAGACTGGCTGCTGGCTTTTTTATCGCCCGATAAGTTGCCATCTAAATACGCATTTTCAGGCGTTATCGGAGAGTTATCCATGATGAATTCAAAAATAGCGTTAGTCGCAATGGTCACCATATTTTGACCAGAAGCATCACCGGTTAAAAATTCAAACACCAAATAGACATGATTGCCTTCAATACTGATATTAATATCACTGAGTTTACCGTGAGAGGTAGTCGCTTCAGCCAATTGTTTGAACGTATCGTATTGAGTGACGGCCCATGCCACAAATTGCCCAGCTTCGGCTAAGTTGTAAAATGCAAAGGCAGGAGTACGAGTGACGCCTTCATTTAATAACATGGCACTTGCACCACCGCAGGCAGTGATCAGCTGCGAACCTCGGCTATAAGAAGCGACTAATGCTGCTTCTGTCGTCGCAAGGGGAACGAGGTAATCGCCTTTGGCAAATAAACCATTCACGCGTAAAGGGCTAGTCAATCCAACGGGCACTTTGACTGTACCAATAAAGTGCTCGATGTTTTTTTCGTAGGCTTGGATTTGTGCTTGAGTATGCACATCAAGTAGCTCGGCTTGTAACGCAGGATCCGCTAATTTGTCCCAACGACGGATAAGGTTTTTATCGGTTAGGTAAGGGCTAGGTGTTAATTTCTTGGTTGGTTTTTCAAAATGAGGCATGAGCAATTGCTCTAATTTATCTGCAGAGATATCACTCCCTAAGATTGATACATAGTCACGGCGGTGCAGATTCAATTTTGGCATAAAAAACGTATATAACAGAAAATGTTGGGGATGATTTTACTGAGTAATAAATCAGAAACAAGGGGTAGATATAAACGGTTACATTTTGCTTGTATGTGTGATGCTTTTTAGTGCTAAAAGGAGGCTGTAAATAAGGCCATTATATTTCACATTTATCGACAAGTTTTTTTGATTATCACGATAAATATTCATTATTGGACTACCTTTTAATAATGTTAGTTAATGCCGTCAACACTTCGTTAGATTACGATGTTTGTTGGGTTATGCCTCGATATTCCAACGAGGTATTTTCTGTTGATGGCCCTATTGTGTGAGGTCTCTAGATTTGGAACATTCGGTTAATTTGGAACGCATCCGTGCTGAGTATAATGTAAAGCATTGGAGCCAAGGTTTTTACGGTATTGATGATAATGGTGAAGTGTATGTTTCACCACGCAGTGAATCAGATCATCAAGTCCCACTAAGTCATATTGTGGATCAATTAGAGCAGCGAAATATTGGATTGCCTGCTTTGGTTCGTTTTCCTCAAATCGTACATCAGCGTGTGCATAATATTTGTAGTGCATTTAACCAAGCGATTGAAGAATACCAATATGAAAACCATTATCTTCTTGTTTACCCTATTAAAGTAAACCAACAAAAAGAAGTGGTTGATGAAATTCTTGCAAGTCAGGCACAATTAGAACAAAAGCAATTAGGCTTAGAAGCGGGCAGTAAGCCTGAATTATTAGCCGTATTAGCATTGGCTCAAAAAGCGAGTTCAGTGATTGTATGTAACGGTTATAAAGACCGTGAGTACGTACGCTTAGCGTTGATTGGTGAGAAACTTGGTCACAGTGTTTTTATCGTTCTAGAAAAATTATCAGAATTAGATTTAGTTCTATCTGAAGCCAAAGCATTAGGGGTTAAACCACGCCTTGGTTTGCGTATTCGTCTTGCTTCTCAAGGTGCAGGAAAATGGCAAGCAAGTGGTGGTGAAAAATCGAAATTTGGTCTGTCGGCCTCTCAAGTATTGACGGTAATTAATCGTCTAAAAGCAGAAGATCAGCTTGATATTTTAGAGTTGGTGCATTTCCATCTTGGCTCACAAATGGCAAACATTCGTGATGTTCGTAATGGCGTAAGTGAAGCAGCACGATTCTATTGTGAATTACGTGACATTGGTGCTGAGCTAAAATACCTCGATGTTGGTGGCGGTTTGGCGGTGGATTACGATGGTACTCGTAGTCAATCATCTAACTCTATGAACTACGGTTTGGCTGAGTATGCACGCAATATCGTGATGACCATTGGTGACATTTGTCAGCTTTACTCACAACCAATGCCAGTGATCATTTCTGAATCTGGACGTTCGCTAACCGCGCATCACGCGGTGTTAATTACCAACGTTATTGGTACAGAAAGTTACACGCCAGAAGCAATTGAAAAGCCTCATGGTGACGATCCTCTGTTATTACACAATATGTGGCGTAACCTAGAACAGCTAGAGAATGGCAGTGATGACCGTGCATTAATTGAGATCTATAATGATACTCAATGTGACGTAGCCGAAGCGCATAATCAGTTTGCAACAGGCATGATTAACCTTCAACACCGCGCATGGGCAGAGCAAATATCTTTACGTATTAACTACGAGTTAAGCGTAAAAATGAGCACAAAAAACCGTTACCATCGTCCTATTCTTGATGAATTGAGTGAGCGTTTAGCGGATAAATTCTTTGTGAATTTCTCTTTGTTCCAATCATTACCTGATGCATGGGGTATTGATCAGGTTTTCCCTGTGTTGCCATTAAGTGGTCTGGATAATGCCGATGAACATCGCGCCGTTGTACTGGATATTACGTGTGACTCTGACGGTATTATTGATCAATATGTAGATGGTCAAGGTATTGAAACCACGTTGCCAGTGCCAGCATGGAACCCTGATGAACCGTACTTAATGGGCTTCTTCTTAGTGGGAGCATACCAAGAGATCTTGGGTGATATGCATAACCTATTTGGTGATACCCACAGCGTGGTTGTGAATGTTGATGAAAACGGCGAAGCGAATATTGATTACATCAATGAAGGCGATACCGTTGAAGATATGATGCGTTATGTGCATATCGATGTAGATTTGATCCGCCAAAACTACAAAGACATGGTAACAGCGAAAGTGGCAAAAGAAGAACAACAAAGCGTGCTTGAAGAGTTAGAGCAAGGCTTGATGGGTTACACCTATTTGGAAGATTTTTAATGAACGATTTATTTACTAAAAAAGATTATTCATTGTACTCAAATGCAATGACATTTATGCGTCGTCCATTGGTGCAAAATCCTATTGATAACGATGCTGATATTGTTGTATTAGGTGCGCCATTAGACATGGCAACCTCTGGTCGTCCAGGGGCGCGTTTAGGGCCTGATGCCATTCGTCGTGCATCGGTAAATCTAGCGTGGGAAGGCAAAAAATTCCCATGGGATTTTAATGTATTTGATCATACTAAAGTGATTGATGCCGGTGATTTAGTATTTGATACTGGCGATGCTGAAGACTTTACTGTACGCCTTGAAGCTGCGGCTGATGCAATTCTGGATAGCGGTAAAATAGTACTAGGTTTAGGTGGTGATCACTTTATTACTCTGCCATTACTTCGTTCTTACGCGAAAAAATACGGTGAAATGGCATTGATTCATTTTGATGCACATACTGATACTTACAGTCATGGTAGCCGTTACGATCACGGTACTATGTTCTACCATGCTCCGAATGAAGGTTTGATTTCGCCTGAGCATTCAGTGCAAATTGGTATTCGTACAGAGTATGACCAAAAAGATCATGGCTTTAATGTGATCAATGCGATGCAAGCGAATGACATGAGTGTTGATGCAATTATCGAACAAGTAAAAGGTATTGTTGGCGACAAGCCAGTCTACCTAACCTTTGATATTGATTGTCTTGATCCTGCGTTTGCTCCGGGTACAGGAACCCCTGTGTGTGGTGGCTTGAACTCAGATAAGATCTTAAAAATCATCCGAGGTTTACAAGGTATCAACATGGTTGGTATGGATGTGGTAGAAGTATCACCTGCGTATGACCAAAGTGATATCACAGCATTAGCCGGCGCGACGATAGCTCTTGAATTATTATATGTTTGGACGGCGAATCGTTTAAACAAATAAGAATTATAAGCTTTGAGTAAAAATAAACCCGTTGAATGAGAGTTCAACGGGTTTATGCTTTTCAGGATTTAAAGCAGCGAGATTCTGATACTTGTGCTTTCTTGTTTATTGCTTGCATAACCGCGCTAGGATTTGCTTTATACAGTCTATTTAACGAAGTCGTTGTCTTTAACTCTGTTTGTAAGTATGAACTGTAATCTTTGAATTTATTCATATTTTCTGAGCCATAGTTGTTCTGGCAAGATTGAACCCAATTAACGTAGCTCGTAAAAAATGCAGATGCCTCTTTGGCTGGCATTGCTGTCATCAAATACGCCATATCTCGGCTGGTCTGAAAGTGCTGAAAATCAATTGGCGTGTCCCAATAGCCACCCCAGTAAATGAATCCGTTTTTAGCAAAAAGAGTAATGACCTCTTCAGCAAATCCTTTTCTATCTTCCTTACCTAAACGTTGTAACATTCGGTTTGAATATTCGTGGCCTTTTAACGGTTTAAATGTTGCGGTTCCCCAAGAGGTAAATTCGACAAAAGGGTTTTGCAATGGATTGATATCAATCGCAACGCCATAGGCGTGTAATGAGAGAGACGATTTGCCCGTAATAGGGCGATAGTTAAATGCTGAGGTGTTATTGGCATCCATTGATTTAATATCGTTGCCAGCGTAATACTCGATGGGTTTTGCTTGGGCAATAGGGAAATGTTGTCGGTATAACTCACTAAAAATACGGTCAACAGAAGGGGCTACAGCATCTAGAACTACAACGGAACCTGTTTTTGTCTGACCTTTAAAATCATAGTGCTTGAATGAGACATTTCTTAAGCGGTTACATTGGATTGGTGCTTTAGTCGCCATTACGGTTTTAGTTGTCATCTCTTTGCATTGTGCCGCACTTAAATTGGCTACATTTGCTAACGAAGGCGTAGAGATAAAGCCAAGGATCAGAGAGCTGACAAGATAATATTTATTCATGAATCATCCTAGCGAATTGAGTATTGATTGTTTTTGGATGACTATGCCATGCTTTACTTTATGATCCTAGTAAGAAGAAAATACGTATTATTTATCTGAATATTGCTGTGATCTTCATCCCAAGTTAAATATATTGATATTTTGTGACGAGATGAGATGAGAGTTGTAGACATCACCATGCGGTAGGGATAAAATTTTGACACTATTTAGTCGGTGTCCATAGCGAAAAAATAATTATTATTTTAATGCTTCTATGGCGCTCGGAAGAATATATTTATTTGGATAAGTTTCTGAACGGTGATTTATCCAAATGAGTATTAAAGTATTGTCGATATAGACGTAGGAGTAGAGAGTCATAATGTCGAACAAATTTAAAAAAGCAGTTGCTAGTTTTCGTTCTTTTCCAAGAGCGGTAAGATGGACTACGTATACAGTAAGCGCATACCTTTTCTATGCCGCTTTGTTAGGGTTACTGGTCCCTTACATTGCAAAACAACAGATCCCAGAGCAAGTGTCTAAATTGATTGAGCGTCCTGTTACGTTAACCGACATCACTATCAATCCGTTTACGCTTCAATTAGATCTTCATCAATTTGCTATTTTGGAAGACACCAAACCCTTCGTTAAATTTGAACATGCCAGCGTTCAGATCAATTTCTGGCAATCCATTTTTAACGCGGCTATTTCGGTTGAGAATATTTCCCTTGATAAGCCTTACATTAATCTTGAACGTGTAAATAATACGGATGAATTATTATTTAATTTCAGTGATATTATTGATGCTGTTGCACGTAATACGGTTACTTCAGAAGACGTAGAACCAACCCCAAAAACGGATGAGGTTATTGATAGAAAGGCCCCGTTATTCCCAGTGCTAATCAAACACACCGCCTTAACTCAAGGTGAGGTTCGCTTATTAGATGGCGTCACAGGTACTCAACTTGCTTACCCAAATATTACTATCACGCTTGGTGAATTTTCGACTCAAAGTTTATTGACGGATGTAGAGAAAAAGAACGATTACCGCTTACACATTACCGATGTAGATTCTGGTACGGTTGAATTGACCGGTCAGGTTCAATTAAAGCCATTAGAAGTTGTGGGTAATATTGATGTTCAGCATATTCAGTTACCACGCTTATGGGGCTTTATTGAAAAAGACATTATTGCCAAATTAACCTCGGGTAATGTGAATTTTTCATCGAACTACCATTTGGCTCAAACCATCGGTGATACCGAGCGTGATGATTCGATGAGCATCACTACAGATAAGGGCATATTCTCTGTTAATGATTTGAATTTTAATGCTGAGGCTAAATCGATTGTCTCTTTGCCTGATTTTTCAGTCAATGGTATTGCGACGAATGTAGAGAAGCAAACCGTTAACATTGATTCTGTTACTTCTCATGGTTTAAATGTTTCAGCAAAGGTTGATGATAAAGGGGCCGATCTTGTTAGGTTATTCACTCCTAAATTTATTACTGAAGCACCAAAAGAAAATAAAGCAGAACCTGTAGAAAAAGAACCAAAATCAACTGTTGATGCTCCTTCATGGTTAGTGACACTGGATGGCGTAGAAATTAAAGACTACCAGTTAAACGTCGAAGAGAAAGTCGTGACTAAAAAAGCCAACCAATGGCAGATATCTCCAATTAACTTAACCACAAGTCAGATCGTAAGTGATTTATCTAAACCGATAGATTTTGATTTCTTTACTTCTATAAATGGTAAAGGTGATATCAGTGTTAAAGGCCAAGCCGATGCCAAACAACAAGCAGTATTAGCTGATATTGATGTGAAATCATTGAAGTTAGCGCAATTCCAACCTTATCTAGCAACTGCGGTAAATGCGAGACTAACCAATGGTGAAATCAATACACAAGCGAAGTTAGACGCTAATGCTAAAGGTAAAGTAGAAGTGAGTGGTGGCATTCAAGTTAATCACCTTTCTATCCGTGATAAGAAATTAAGAAAACCCTTTGTTAAGTGGCGTTCACTGGCGGTGAATAAGTTTAATTTAGACTTACAAAAATCAAAACTAAGCATTGATACATTAAGTTTAAGCCAGCCTTATGCCCGAGTGGTGATAAACGAAGATCGTACTACTAATATTGGCGAACTAATTGTTGCTCAACCGAAGAGCAAAAAGAAAAAAACAAAAGCAGTTAGTAATAAGAAAGAGAAGCCATTTGCATTAAGCGTTCGGAAAATAGCGTTTAATAATGGTTCGGCATTCTTTGCCGATAACTCTTTAACGCCTAACTTTTCTTCGGGTATCGAACAGCTAAAAGGAAATATTGGTCATGTATCGAGTATTCCTGGTACTAAGGCAACGGTAGATATCAGCGGTAATATTGAAAAATATGCACCAGTAAAGGTTAAAGGTGAGATCAATCCATTACTTAAAGAGCCTTATTTGGATTTAGATGTTATTTTTAAAAGTGTCGAATTAACGACGGTAAACCCATATTCTGGTACGTATGCAGGGCATTACATAGATAAAGGTCAATTAACGTTAGCGCTTAACTATAAATTAGAAAACAACCAATTAAAGGGTGAGAATCACGTCATTATCGACCAACTACAATTGGGTAAAGCCAGTGATAGTGATATAGCGACTTCACTGCCGTTAGAGTTAGCAATCGCTTTATTGCAAGATAATAATGGGGTGATTGACTTAGGGGTTGAAGTTTCTGGTGATGTGAACGACCCTGAATTCAGCCTTGGTGCTGCTATTTGGAGTACGATTTCTAATATCATAACTAAAGCCGTTACTGCACCATTTTCTTTCATTGCTGGTCTTGCCGATTCAGATGAAGAATTGAATGTGATTGCGTTTGATTTTGGTGCGAATACGTTAACCGCGGAAGAGCAAGAGAAGCTACAAACGTTAGGTAAAGCATTAGAAACTCGACCAAAATTAAAATTGACGGTTGATGGTGCGGTGAATGCACCAGAAGACAGTAAAGCGTTAGCGCTAACGCAGTTTAATCAATTGTTGGCGGATACTGCAGAAATTAATATTACAGAATTACCAGCGAATTTAAGTGCAACGACGATGCCTGTTTCAGGCGAGCTTTCAGATGCCTTACAACGCTTATACAAACAAGAGTTTGGGGAAAGTGCAAGTTCAGTAGAAGACAAGATTGAAGACGAGCAAGATAAAAAAGGCGTAGAGTTAACAGATGAAGAGTTAGCGAAGCGTTGGCATATCGCGTTGTATAACTTAGCGTTAAATAAGCAAGAAGTAGATAACGGTGAGCTAGGACAACTGGCTCAACAACGCGCTCAAGCAGTAAAAGCCTATTTGGTAGATATCGTTAAAGTCGATGCATCTCGTGTGTTTTTACTCGATAGCCGATTCGATATAGAACAAGACACGAGCAGTGTATTACTATCGTTAGAAGCTAAATAATATCGATTAGATAGCTGTAAAAATGACGAAAAAATAGCGCACAATTAAAGGGATGCGCTATTTTTTTATCTAGTGTTTATCATTAAAACGGCATTGGGTATTTTCTAAAGACCGTATTAACATCAGCTAATACTTCATCATTTAATGGTTTAGAAAAGGCGTCAATGTCCTCTTTTAACTGCTCTAGAGAAGTGGCACCAATAATGGTAGAAGTCACGCCATCAATTTGGTCACACCATGCTAATGCAAGCTGACAAGGTGTATAACCGTGTTTTTTTGCCACCTCCATGTATGCCTTAACTGCTTCGTTTGCTGCGGGAGTATCACGGAAGATCCCATTACGTTGTGAATAGGTCCAACGGCTGCCTTCTGGCATTTTTCCATCTAAGTATTTGCCACTTAACATACCGCCTGCTAACGGCGACCACGGTAAATAGGCCACGTCTTCGTGAAGGCAATTTTCAATTAAATAAGGCCAATCTTTAGCGTGTAGTAAACTGAATTCATTTTGAATTGATACCATTCTTGGTAAATCGTATTTAGCACTCAGTTTAAGGTAAGTGTTGATGCCCCAAGGCGTGTCGTCAGACAATCCAATGTGATGAATTTTACCGGCTTTAATGCATTCGTTTAATGCTTGTAAGATCTCAAGCATATCGGCTTCTTCTTTCTTCGCATCAAAATCACTGAATTTGAATTGATTCGGAAATTGCTTACCAAAATGTGGTGATGTACGGTTAGGCCAATGCAATTGGTACAGGTCGATATAATCGGTTTGCAGACGTTTTAATGAGGCATCTACCGCGGCAATAATGGCTTCACCTGTGATAGGTCCTGCATTGCGAACCCAAGGTAAACCAGGGCCTGCAATTTTTGTTGCTAGCACAATCTCTTTACGGCGTTCAGGATTTGCGGCAAGCCAGTTACCAATAATGGTTTCTGTTTTTCCATAGGTATCAGGAGAAGGAGGAACCGCATACATCTCAGCTGTATCGATAAAATTAATACCTTGACTAAGCGCGTAGTCAATTTGTTGGTTGGCATCTTCTTGAGAGTTTTGTTGACCCCAAGTCATGCTACCTAGGCAGATACGAGAAACAGAGAGATTACTGCTACCAAGTGTTGAATATTCCATTGAGCGGGTTCCTTAATCTATTTTATTATTATCTTATCGTACTTAAACCATCTTTTGTGTTTTTTGTTTTTGAGTGTTCAATAAATCTCATAATCATGAAATTTAGTTGATATTCGTTGCTTCAATCCCATAAATGGAAGTGTTGGTTGCGGTTCTTGTTATTGTTCCATAATTGATAGTATCAACGCATAAAATAGAACAACAGTTATTGGCTTTTATGGTCTTGCTTTAGCGATGGTTATTTATGTGATTGCCAAAGCAATGGTCAATGAAGTGGGCATCAAACGTGACATTCATGGCGACGCATTACTCGCAACGATGCTGTCTATCCAACTCTATATCACGAGCATAAACGATGGATTAGAAAGAACGTTTTTGCGTGGTTGGGAGCTTACCGTTACGTTGTTTATTTTGTTTGCGTTATACCAACTAACAGAGAAGGTTCAACGTAAATGAGCGTAGAACCCAATAATAAGAGAAAAGGATTAATCAGTCGGTAGTGATACCAACACTTTCCCTTCTTTTGTAATGCTATTTTTAATGGTGAGTTGCAGAGTGATGGTGACAGAAATAGTCAGCATGACAAAAATGGCGATTAAAATCAGTAATTGATATTTGATGGCAACCATTGGGTTTACACCGCCTAAAATTTGGCCTGTCATCATGCCCGGTAGCGTAACTAATCCTGTGGTAGCCATTGATGCCATGATAGGAGCAAACGCTTTTTGCATCGCAGCACGAACAAACGGAATTGACGCATATTGAGGAGATGCCCCTAGCGCAATCGCTGCGTGATATTCACTTTCTCGCTCTTTAAACGAAGTGAAGAGATTTTGCAGTGCTACGATATTGCCACTCAAACTGTTGCCCAATAGCATGCCTGCAAGAGGGATCAGATATTGAGCACTGTAAAATGGAGTAGGTTGAATAATTAATCCGCTCAATAGCAGGAGCAAAGGCGATAAACCGATAAGAAGCCCTATAAGTACAGGGAAGAAAATATGACGTTTTGGAAGCTTGGCTTTAGACACAATAGAGCTAGAGCCAATGCAGATCATCGCGATGATCCAAACCACATTTAATAGGGGATTATCCAGTTGAAACACAAATTCTAAATATAAACCAATGAATACAAGCTGAGCCACCATTCGAAGCACACTGACAGTGATATCTTTAGCGAGATTTAATTGATAGAAACGATTGATAGAGAATGGGATAAGGAGAGTCAGGCTGAATAAACCCATGAGTGACCAACTAATGTCTAAGGCTGATTGCATTGGTGTTGTACTCGTAAAATTGAGGTTTTATTATTATCTCAAGAATGCGTAAGTTTCTAAACATAATAATTGGTTTTGTGGCTTTTAGTGCAAAAAATGAAATAGAAGGGGAAATAAAAAAGCCGCTGAGCGATAAATCGGTCAACGGCTTTGAACGTAGCTAGAGCATTAGTATTGCTTCATGATCTCAGCAATTTCTTCGATTGAATCAGAATTAATGATTTTTTCAATATCGTCGTCATTTTGGAACAGTTCAGATAACGCCATAATCGTATGAATATGACTGTCTGAATCCATTGCCGCTAACGTGATAGAAATGAACACATCACCGTTATCTTCAGATTCTAAATTCACGCCATTTTTAAACACAGTGACTTGCAGTGCCGCTTCATTTACGCCGTCTTCAGGACGAGCATGTGGCATGGCAATTTTAGGAGCAAGAACATAATACGCACCAATTTCTTTATGTTTTTGTTTAATTGCCTCTAAATAACTTTGTTTGATTTTTCCTTTTGCTAATAGCGCAGAACACGTTAAATCAAGTGCAGTATCAACCGTTAGGTTTTTATCTGAGGTAATAACAATGCCGTCGTTACCAATTAAGTCAAATAAACTCATGACACAATCCATCCTAGAAGTAGGCCAACAACACCAAAGTCAAAATCAGAGAACGTTGTCGCTTCTAATCCTAAACCACCAAGAACAGGAAGAAGTAACATTGGTAAGATAGAAATACAGATACCTTGGGTAAACGCACCTAATACCGCGCCACGTAAACCACCCGTTGCATTACCATAAACACCCGATGCTCCACCCACGAAGAAGTGAGGAACAACGCCAGCAACAATAATGGTCCAGCCCATCATGCCTTGCACACCCATCATTAATAGGCCTGCAGAGAATGAAGATAAGAAACCAATCAATACTGCATTTGGAGCAACAGGGAATACCATTGGGCAATCCAGTGCAGGTTTAGCACCAGGAACTAATGTGTCTGAAATGCCTTTAAAAGCAGGAACGATTTCAGCGATTAGCATTTTCACACCTTGCAGAACAATGTACACACCACCAGCAAAGGTAAGTGACTGCATAAAGGTAAATACAACCCAGTTTTGGCCATCAGAAACGGTTTCAACAAATGCACCACCAGCAATAATTGATGCGAACATAAAGAACACAAACATGGTTGTTGCGACGGCTACTGGTGTATCGCGTAAAAACATTAAGCTTTTTGGTACGTTAATGTCTTCTGTCGATTTTGATGTATCACCAAATTTACTGCCAATGTAAGCGGAAACAATGTAAGACAAAGTAGAGAAGTGACCTATAGCAAGTTGGTCAGTGCCCATTACTTTCTCTGTGTACTTTTGGCCTAACGCCGGCATGATAACCATCAATGAACCAACAATTAATGAACCAATCGCCACTAACAACGTTCCTTGAATCCCTGCTGTTGATAAAATTACCGCAACAAGCATAGACATGAACATTGTGTGGTGACCCGTCAGAAATATATATTTCAAAGGAGTGATACGAGCCAATACAATATTAACGATAAAAGAGAAGAACATGATTAATGCCATTTCATAACCAAACGCTTCTTGTGCTAATGCCACAATCGCTTCGTTATTTGGAATAACACCACTTACACCAAAGGCTTCAGTAAATACGGTTGAAAAGTTATTCAATGCGCCAATAAGAGCACCAGCACCAAAGCCAAGGATTAAGAATCCCATTACGGTTTTAATGGTGCCTTTTAAAATAGTAGAAAGATCAGATTTTTGTGCAACTAGGCCAATAAACGCAATAAGACCTACCATGATTGCTGGCTCTTTTAATAAGCCGAGCATGAATTCAAAAAAGTTTGCCATAGTATTAAAACCTTACATGAATGCTTTCAATTGTTCTTCGATTGACGCTTTATCAAAAATATTTTTTAAACGAATAATATTTTGCTTTCCAGCGTCTTCTAATTGAACGGCGATGTCAGTTGCTGCAACCCAGATGTCTGCATTGCTTGACGCTGCTGATGATAAGTCTTCATGATCAATTTCGGCTTCAAAACCGATTTTTTTTGCGACTTCTTTTACTGCCATTTCCATCATTAATGAAGTACCTAAACCGTTGCCACATACCACTAAAATCTTTTTCATAATATTAATTCTCAGTTGGATAAATCAAAATGCAAAATTGCATCGCTTGAAGTTTGTGTGAGAATCATAATGGAATAAAACCGATCTAAATAAGATCTCGGTCACATACGCAAAATGAGATTGTGATGGAGATCTATTATTTAAGGCTTTGTTGATAGAAAAGAAGTTAATAATTTAGACTAAATAAGTTTAGTGGTAATCGGTATTATAGGAAATGTGATCTAGGCAAGGATTAATAATGGAAACGATATAACATCATCTCCATTGATATTTATATGGAAGGCTTAATATTTTCCATAGTCTTTAAGTATTTTATTAAACATATTATTAATTTCTTTTGTTTTTTTATTTCTCTTAGTGAGATCACTTAATGATGTTGGTGATTTTTTTGTATTTCTTGCTGCATCAAGTTGTTCTAGTTTATCTTTCATTTTTTGAACGGTAGGCCATAACATTCGAATTTCTTCGCCATCAACCGTTGTAAGTACAACCATATTTTCAGACTCAACCTGAGTAATCGTTAATAACCCATGTTTTGCTGATTCAAATTGTTCACCTACCATAATGGATTCTGGTGGCACATCACGATCAGTCACTAAACCATTTCGTAGCTTCGCAGCGCTGATGGCTCTTACATTACCAGTGTTATCAAAAGCGATAATAACAGTGTGGCAATTATAATAATCTACAACGGTTACATAGCCATGCTTGTTTGTTTTGAATTTAGCTCCGTTAACCATATCAAGTGGAGCTTCCATTTTCTTCACTACGTGTCCTCTCTAAAAATTTAAACACAGTAATTTTTTAATATTTTTATTGTGTTTTTCTACTGCATGATGGAGAGCGGTAACGCTTTCATACTTAAAAATAGGGTATTAAGGAAGAAGATGCTAACTGATAATGAGTAAAAAAATCTACTTTTTATTGAGTTTATAACAACATTAGTATGAAATATTAAGGAGGATTTTAGCTGAAATAAAGAGAAAGGTTTAAAGCGTAAATCATACTTCTCTAAGTGTATTTTTTGATTATTACTAGAGACTTCTTATTTTCTTAATGTTAATTATATCATTGATATATAGTGTTTTTATATAATCAATGTCTGCGGCTGACTTCAATTTTTTAATGGTTAAAATTCGCAAAATATATCTTTGTAATGATTAGTTTTCTATATTTGGCATTAGGTTGTTTTCAACGGACTAGTAGTGATTTTAAAAGTCGAAAATATGGCTGAATTTTTATTAGTACGCAGCAATGATAATTTAATTATATACATAGGCGGCCATGACTAAAACCAATGAAATATATATTGTTTCAGAGAATGTTGGATGGGCTGATGCAATGAAAGGCTGGCTCTCTAGAATTTTTAATGATTCAGCTTTTTATCATGTAAAGACAATAGATGAATTATGGGACTTATCTAATATAGCGATTGTTATTTATGATAAAGAAACCCTTGGAAACCCTTGTTTAAAATTAGTATCTCCAGGGGCTAGGGGCGGAGAATGGCTAATCGTGAATGGAGAGCGAGATGATATTGAAGCGTGTCCTGGTTTAATCGCTTTAGGCTTTTCAGGTTTAATTGTGTCTGAATCAACAATTGAAATGTTACCTAAAGCAATACGAACTATTATTGATGGTGAATTATGGTTTAGCCGAGAGGCGCTTTCTTTATCTCTTAGGCAGATTATTCGAGTGGGTAAGCATTCTGGAAGTACAGTAAATATCTTAGCGGTGAAATATAAACTGACCCAAAGAGAGCAACAGATTTTTTTATCGTTATTACAGGGGTTTACTAATAAAGAAATAGCACTAAAGATGTGTGTAAGTCCAAGCACAATAAAATGTCATGTCTCCAATATTTTATTAAAAACAGGTAAGCACAGCCGTAGTCAACTCAGTTCATTATTAGTAGATAATGTTTCAGAATATAGTGTGTCTTAAATTTCTCAATATAGGCCATAAATAAACGGTTTTAAGCACCAAACTGGCCATTTGGCCTATGTTTTATTTTACCTTTGCCCCTTATATTTGTTGCATGCAATCATCTTGGATTGTACAAAATAAGTCAACTAGGGAAGGAAGAATATGAACCGTTTAATTGGTGGCGTTGCGTTAGCATTGTTATGCTCAACAGGAGCAAGTGCAAGTACGTGGGTTGTCGGTAGCGATGAAGGTCGCGCAGATTTTTATGTGAAATTTAATGGTGAAGTTCCAAAACGCTGTGAAATGCGTGCGAATCAAAATTTAGAAACATTAACTTTTGATCTGGAAAAAAAATCAGACACTAAGAAATTTGCATTTAAAGCATGGTGTAACTCGTATGGCAGTAAAGGGAAGTTAGTCATTGATGGTTTCCAATTTAAGAATGGTAACGGTGATGTAATTCCAATGACATATAAGTTTAATGGCGATGAAAAAATAAATACGGCTGACACAGTATCTATACGTATTGATCAAGTTATCGATATTAGTAACGACATAGATAAATCAATGTCTGATCGACACGAATTAACGATTAAATCATCACCGCAAAAAGGTGCGCGCCACGGTGAATATAATGGTGCAATGTACGTAAGTTTATTCCATATGTAATTTACTCTTCGCAGTTTGGGGAGAGAAACGACTCCCCAATGAGACCTGTTATGAAAAAACAATGTTATGCCCTGTTATTTATAGCCTTATATTCTTTTCAAGCATCTTCGTTTGAACTTTTTCCAATGGTTAATTTTTTTAGTGATTCTGGAAAAAATACGTCTGGTTTTTTCAAAATCACGAATACGTCATTACAACAACTTCCTATCGAAATTGTGGTTAATCAAAGATTGATTAGTGGAGACCAGCCCGAAGAGCTTATCAATACTGATGATATTTTCGTTTTTCCACCTCAAGCCATGATCGCTCCGGGATCATCTCAAACGGTCAGAGTTCAGTTTGTTGGTTCTCCTAAAAAACATGCCGAATCGTATCGCTTAATCGTAAGCCAGTTACCCTTAAAAGATGATATGGGCGATGACAGCATTCAAATGTTATTTAGGATAGGAGGGTTAATTTTTGTGTCCCCTCAGAATGCAGAAGAGAAGATAGTGAGTCACATATTATTAAATGAAAAAGCAGAACCAGTACTTAAGATTGATAATTTAGGTAGTAGTGTCATTGAGATCAGTAAACATTCATTTAAAAACGAGTGGAAAGAAAATTCATACACTTGGAAATGGGAACAAATTGAACCTTTTATCCCTCTTCATTATTTGGTTCCCGGCCAAAATGTCAGTATCCCCGTTACTGAATTAGTAGAGCAGTAAATTATCACCACGGATGGTGGAGTAGGTGCCCATGCGTCATTTGATGCTGCTATTTTGTTCTTTACTGTGTTTATCATTACCAACTACAGCGGCATTTAATGTCACCCTTCCTATTGTTTATGGTGATTCTGAATTAGGGCAATTGCCAGTGCGAGTTGATGGCATGACGCTAACCGCGCTATCAATACCAGACTTAAAAAAACTACTTTCTGGGCGGTTAAGTGAGAGTTGGTGGGCAGAATTAGAAGCTAAAAATACAGATAAAAACGGTTTTGTTAGTACTGAATTACTTTTTAAGTTAGGTGTGTCTGCTAAATTAAATCAAGATACATTAGTGGTCGCTTTGTTTATTTCTCCAGAAACCTTAGCTGAACAGAATATTAGTTTAGCGAACCAATATCCCTTATTCATACCATCAGAAAGTGGACGTTTTGCTTGGCTAAATAGTTTTAATGCTCGTTATGACTCGATATGGAGTGATTCACTTCAAGAATCCGCTACGTCTATAGATTGGTTATCTCAATTGAACATCGGTGGTTCTAATGGACTTAATGTTCAAATGGCAAATTATATCGATAATGATGACGTTGGAACTGATTTTCATAGAGGTGAATGGAAAGCGTTTTATGATAATCCTAATGCCCCAATGCGAATTTCTGTTGGTGATGTATCGACTGGAGAATCGGGACATATAAGCAGTATAGCCATTGGAGGTCTTACGATAGAAAGTCGTTATGCGGATCTTCAACCTAATAGAGATATTAGCCCCGAGAGTAGTCAGCAATTATTTCTTTTAGAGTCAGCCGATGTTGATGTTTATGTTAATGGAGAAAGGATCTCTGGAGGTAGACTTGAACCTGGGAGATATAATTTACAAAAGTTAATGTTAGGCAATGGTGCAAATGACATCACTGTTTATGTTACCTACCTTTCTGGTAAGCAAGAAACATTGGTATTCACTCAATTTTATAATAGTCGCTTACTAGAAAAAGGGTTGTTTGATTATTCATTCTCAACGGGGCAGCCATTCAATTATGGTGAAAGTGGTATTGAATACAATGATATGTGGGTAACTACGGGATTTGTTGAATACGGTTTCTTAGATTGGCTAACTATTGGTGCGAACGGGTTAAGCTCCGATGATGGGGTTGTTATTGGTAGCGTAGTGACACTAAGTAGTGATTGGGGAAATATTACAGGACGTTTCTCTATGAGCCACATTAAGGAGCAAGAAACAGGGAATATAGTATCAATTGACTATGAACATAGTGTAATAGGTCGAGGTGAAACTCAGTCGCCTAACTTACGTTTAGCAATAGAATATTCAGATGATTTCACAAGTCAACCTTGGGCTAAGAATGATTACATGAATCAGTTTGCTCGGTATTTAGGGAATTACTATTGGCAAATAAACCCACAATTTGATTTTACACTGTCAGGAAGGTTAACGACTTTTTCAGAATTAAAAAATGAATTTACCGCTTCTTCTTTGGTTAATTGGCGTAAAAATAATTTATCTATCGGGGTAGGGGTTGAATATGAAGAGTCTGAACAATATTCAGAGGCTGACTCTCGACTGTTATTTACAGTAGATTGGAGTTGGTATTCATCAAGCGATGATTACAGAATTGGACTTTCTTATAATGCTAAAGATGAGAGATCTCGTTTTTATTTAAGCAATGAAGGGTCTGAAAAAGTCGGGGATATGGGTATAAGAGCAGAAATAGAAACTGACCCATATCAAGAGAAGCAAAATATATTAGCAAGCTATACCAATAATCGTTATCGATCTGAAGTTGAAATTACAAGGAATAATTCAAAATCAACAGATGATGACACTTATCAAGCATCCTTTAGAGCCAATACTGCAATAGGTATTGTTGATGGTGATATTGGTTGGGGAAGAGCGTCATCTGGCCCATTTGTTGTGGCTGGTTTGCATCCTTCATTGGCGAATAATACAGCAGATTTAGATGTGGACCAAGATGGAACGGCAACGGCTCAAGCGACATCGTTAATTGATGGTTTATACCCATTAACTCAACCTTATGCTAATAATCGCATTGATTATAATATGAAAGATGCCCCTTTAGGTTATGACTGGGGAGAGGGGCAGATCACTTTCATGCCAGGGGTCGCTACTGGGCACTTTATGGAAATAGGGTCAGATGCATCTTATACCATAAAGGGGATCTTGGAATTTATTGATGGAGAACCACTTATTTATTATCAAGGAAAGATAGATGGGGAGGGGCAAAGTCTTCCTATATTTACCAATAAAAAAGGTCGATTTTTTGTTCAAGGTTTAATTCCTGGAAAATACGTTATTAAGATTGATGGAATTAAGACGTTATCTCCGATTACTGTTCAAGTTTCTAAAGGACAGAATAACTTGATCGATGTCGGAACCTTTCATATCACCTGTAAAGGAGTATGTAATGAATAGTAAAGAACATAAGTGCCAGTGGATTCAGTATATATTAGGTGGGTTAATTATCATTTTTTGTTCTCCAGTACTTGCTAATAATATAGTGACATGTGGAGGAGAATGGTCGGTGTCCGTTTCTAATAATCCAGTTGATACATCGCTAAGAGATAGGGGCGACTTTTGGTTTCCTGCGTCTATTGAATTGAGTAAATCATTAGCAATGTGTGTGAAAACGGTTGAAATTGAATCTATGGGGCGAGGAGTAGATCGTATTGTTAGAGGACCACAAGGAGATGTGGCGTCTTCATTGTCTGATGAAAAAAGAGTTCCTTTAATTCAAAATGGCAAAGGATCTTATGTATTACAAACTCTGGGTAAACGCCGTATTAATTTTTGGCTATATATTTCTAAAGGAAAGCACCTTTCTCCTGGAATGTATAACAGTGAGTTACGATTTGCCATTAACCCGAAGATAGAACATAACTCTGAGCGTTATGCATCATTCCAATACACGGCCAAGCCTTATGTGAAAGCGAGACTTAATGGGCAAGGTCAAAATGGGTTGAGCTATACGGGAAGTAGTATACGTTTAGATATAGGGAATTTAACGAAAAAAAATCATCATACTTTAGATTTTATTGTGCAAAGTAATACGAGCGTGAAGGTATGGTTAACGTCTGAAAATAAAGGACAACTGGTTAATATGGATACGCCTCATCGAACAATCCCTTATTTTATTATCATTGGTGGGCGACGAAATACATTAGCATCACCAATTGAATATAACCTTTACAATACCTCTAATTTGAAAGGAGTACCTTTAAAAATAGGTGTTGAGAATGAAGCTTCACCTTATGCAACGGCTGGTATTTATCAAGATGTGATGACAATGAGCCTATTTGCCCAATAAAGTGTGATATAAAAAAGCCGCTGTAGAATCAGCGGCTTTATTGTATGCATTAAAGCAGATTATAAAGAACGAACAACACGGAAACCAGTATAGTTTGCACTTGTCGAAGGTGATAATTCTAGTGACTCATACACTTTTGCTTTTGTTGGAGCAAAGTTCCAAGCTCCACCACGAACGATACCTGATTTAGCGCTTGTCCATTCCCAAACGTTACCCGCGGTATCATAAATACCATAAGGGTTAGCACCAAAACTGCCTACAGGAGACGTTGATTTATTTGCCCAAGACGATCCACCCCAACCAGTATTTGCGTTACCTGAACCGATGTCAGAACCCCACCAGTAAGCGTCTTTACTTCCAGCACGAGCGGCAACTTCCCATTGTGATTCAGATGGTAATGCGTACGTAAACCCAGTTTGTTTTGTTAACCAATGAGCATAAGTTTCAGCATCAGTTTTAGAGATGCAGACCGCAGGTGCATTTTTTGATTGTTCAAAGCCCGGTTTACGCCAGTTTTGGTTTTGATGACGTTTTGTTTCACCGCCATTAATTGCGTTACAGCCGGCTCCTTTTTCAGCTTCAGTGATGTAGCCTGTGCTCGCAACAAATGCATTAAATTGATTTACAGTAACAGGGGTTGCTGCAATAGAGTATGCTTTTGAAATATTAACATCGTGCTTTGCATTTTTACCTATATGGTAATTACCAGACCCTATCACAACCATTTGTGGCGCTTGTTGATTGTTTGTTAGAAGGTCTGCAAATTTCTTACCTGGCTTTGGGCTATTTTCTTGAACCTTTAGTTCAGCCCAAACCGTCATATCTTTTGCTAGTGTCATTTGACGGCTATATGGTTCAAAACCTGATTTCTCTACGGTAACTTGGTGCTGACCAGCAGGCAGCATTACATCAACAGGCGTATTGCCATAATTAACACCATTTACCGTTACATTGTCACCATGACGGTTTGAGCGAATAGTAATACCAACCCATTTCTTCTCTTTTTTGATTTTGTCATTAGACGCTTGGTTTGTACTTTGTTCGATACAGTAACGGTTTTCTAAACCAAGTAATTGGCATGCTGCCGTTGAGTTTGGACGAGCACGTAATGATGCTTGTAATTTAGTGGTATAACGATTATTGCCATTGAAGCCACTGTCGATAATTGCATTGTCTAGCACGTGAATATTTAAAGACACATTATCAACATGTTGCTTTACGGTATCCATTTCAGTGAAGCCATTAATCAGCTGTTGCTGGAAATTATTTACTGCTTTTTGCATGCTCAATGTTTTACCTTGGCTTGCACAAGCTTCTAATGTCATAGACATTTTACAAGTAATCGTATGAACGACATCGAGAGTGTCTTGAGCGGCTAATTCTTCTTGTAGGCGTAAAACTCGCGCTTCTTGACGAGATTCTCCAAGAATTTCTAACTCATCTAAAGAGCGTTGTTTTTTAGTGCTGCTTTCTTTTAATACACGAGTTTGTTCTTGAATGTCTTGTTGGATGACAAGTGTAGCAGCTTGGTTTTCTTTTACTTCTTTCCAAGAGTCTTGGTATTGCTTTTGAAAAGGAGTGATATCAAGATCAGGGTCACTGATCATACGATTATACTGTTCATCTAAATTACGTTGAGCAAGCTTACGTTTATCATCTAGCTGATCGGCTTTTTTGTCTAAAGCATCATTTTGATTACGTAAATCACGAAGTTGATTTTGATTATTCGTAACAGTGCCTTCTAATTGTTTTACTTCACTACGCTTATTGGTTAGCTTCGCATCAATTGACGCAACAGAATCGACCGCCAGAGCAGTTGATTGAGTGTCAGTATTAGCAAGCGCGACAGAGGTAAAAAGTGCCGGCGATAACAGTAGTGCTAGAGCGGGTAGTCCTTTACGGTTCATAATTTTTCTGCTTTTAATATTAGACATAAATAAATTGTTCATTCGGAAAATGAGTGAATTAACTGTATCTGCATAGTTAATTGATTGAACAGTAAGAATTACTGATTTCAACCATATCCATGACGGTTAGTCGTACATCGATACTGATCTGCCTAGGTCATTGAGTAGATAAAAACCTAAGAAGATGAGTATCTGTTATTTATAGTTTTGAAAGTAAAATTTAAAGCAATTTTCATACCAAGGTTGTATGATTTATAAATAAGGTGATTCCTATTTCTTGATCATCGTTTCGAGCTTATAGAAGCATGATCAAGGCTGTAACTGAGATTGCACTTTCTTAAATATGATTGATTACTCTAATTCGTTGTAATTTTTAGTTTTTAGAATCAAAAATAGAGATTTTCATACTAAAGTATGATTGAAATCACATTGTCAGTATTATAGATAAACATGATCATGCTTTCGGTAAGATATTCATAATAGATTGTTATTATGATCTTCGTTACACTCTAAAGTCTAAAATGAACGTTATATAAATGGATTTATCATGGTTTTAGATTGGATTTCACCAGCTCAAATAATTATGCTGCCAGAAGAACGAGAACTACATGCTCACGAGCATCATCAATTAGTTATTGGTCTTAAAGGACAATCTGAGTTTGAAATTAATGGTGAAAGTAGTGTTATTTCTTCAGGAAAAGTAGGAGTTATCCCTTCACATCAACAACATTCTTTTTCAAGTTTGTACCAATCTGAAATATTAGTACTTAATTTTCCTCAACATTTTCAAGATGAAGAATTGGCTTTACGTGTTAATGCACTTTTTATTCATCCTGGTTATTATCAATTAGATGCTCAAATTCAGAATTTAATTCAGTTATTAGTGTGTGAAATACAGGCTAATTTAGATGATCATCTACTTAGTCGGGCGTGTAGTGATACGATTATTGCCTTACTGCACCGTCATTTAATTGATGAAAATGTGGAACGAAAGCAGAATCGTCTAAATTCAGATGTGATCGACAATTTTATAACGCAGCATATCGGAAGTAAGATCACGGTTGCTCAGTTAGCAAGCACAGTTTTTCTTGGTGAGAGTCAATTTTATGCCATTTTTAAACAAGAGTTTGGTAAGAGTCCTCATCAATACATTATTGAGAAGCGTATTGATTACGCCAAGTTATTACTTATAAAAAGTAACTTAAATATTGGGGATATTGCACAACAAACGGGTTTTGCGAATCAAAGTGCATTTAGTCATGCATTTGTGAAACATAAAGGACGTTCACCCAGTAAATATCGTTTCGCACACTTTATTCGTAACTGAAAAATACCGCGTTTGTTCTCATTTTGTAACAGTATGGGTAATTTAACAATTTAATCGGAGTTTTTGACAAGTAATTTTTGTAAATAGAAAATAGACTCTTTCGCAATTAGCTTTAATAACGAACCGATTAAGTAAGAGGAACAGGTATGTTTCAAGCGAAAGATGTATTGTTGTCATCCATTATTGACCAGCCTTTATCGGTACTATGGTCAGCAATTTCCCCTCTTTATATGGTAGATGAAGCCAGCTGGATTCAAGAGCTCATTCCATTAGCCCAACCAAGTGAGCATGAAGCTAAAGTCATGCGAGAACAGGCGGCTGATCTTATTCAACGTGTACGTGATGATAAACAAGCCGTACAGATGATAGATGCCTTATTGTTGGAATATAGCTTAGATACAAAAGAAGGCATCTTATTAATGTGCCTTGCTGAATCGTTGATGCGTATTCCTGATGCTGCAACGGCTGACGCTTTAATCCGTGATAAACTCAGTGTTGCGGATTGGAAATCACACCTGAAAAATTCAGATTCTATGTTTGTGAATGCCTCTACTTGGGGGTTATTACTTACCGGCAAAGTAGTGAGTATGGATGTAAAGTCTGATGGCTCACCATCTAATGCTATCAGTCGTTTGGTGAATAAATTTTCAGAGCCTGTTATTCGTCAGGCAATGAACCAAGCGATGAAAATAATGGGACACCAATTTGTCTTAGGTAGAACCATTGAAGAAGCCCAAAAGAAAGGTAAACCTTTGCGTGAAAAGGGCTATACCTATTCCTTTGATATGCTAGGAGAGGCGGCATTAACTCAATCAGACGCTCATAAATACTTTAAAGATTATATTGTGGCTATTGAGAGTGTAGGGCGTGCTGCCAATATTGCGGGTTCTTCTGATCCTACGGTATCTATAAAATTATCAGCCTTGCATCCCCGTTATGAAATGGCGAATAGAGCCCGTGTAATCGGAGAAATGTGTGATTCTGTCTTACAGCTTCTTGAGCGTGCTCGTGAACTTGATGTAGGTATCACGATTGATGCAGAAGAAGCTGATCGGTTAGAACTGTCTCTGGAATTATTTGAAAAACTATACCGCAACGATATTGTAAAAGGATGGGGTAAATTTGGCATTGTAGTACAAGCGTACTCAAAGCGTGCCCTACCTGTTTTAGTGTGGCTAACGGCATTAGCAAAAGAGCAGGGAGATACCATTCCACTTCGCTTAGTAAAAGGAGCGTATTGGGATACAGAGCTGAAAATATCTCAGCAATTTGGTTTTGCTCGTTACCCTGTATTCACACGTAAAGAGTCAACCGATGTGTCTTATCTTGCTTGTGCTCGTTACTTATTAAGTGATCACGTTAAAGGCAATATTTTTCCTCAGTTTGCTAGCCATAATGCTCATACAGTCGCTGCGATTTCTTCTATGGCAACGCATGATGAGTTTGAATATCAACGTTTGCATGGCATGGGTGATGCGTTATATGAACATGCAATGGCAATGTTCCAACGCAGTGTTCGTATTTATGCACCTGTTGGCAGCCACAAAGATTTATTGCCGTATTTGGTTCGCCGTTTATTAGAAAATGGCGCAAACAGCTCGTTTGTTCACCGTTTGGTTGATGCAAGTTGCCCTATCGAAAGTTTAACAGAGCACCCAGTTGATACCTTATTGGCTTGCCCATCGTTTGAAAATCAGCTGATCCCACTACCGCCGCATATTTTTTCAGATCGTAAAAATTCATACAGCATTAATTTTGATGTTGAGAGCGAAGCAGAACCGTTTGAAGCGTCAGTCAAAGAGAAAATGGATTGCTATTGGAAAGGCGGGCCGATTGTTAATAATTCGCGCAATTACGAAAGCATGATCAAGGAAAGTGAGTCTGATTTGCATGTTATCACGTCTCCTTATGATCGCAGTAATGAAGTGGGTTCATTAGTATGGAGTTCTCAAGAGTCGGTTTCAAACGCACTAGAAATGGCTCATGACTATTTCCCAACATGGCAAGCGACGTCAGTGACTGAACGTGCGGACTATTTGGATCGCTTAGCTGATAAACTTGAAGAAAATATGCCAGAGCTTGTGGCACTGTGCCATAAAGAAGCAGGAAAAACGATTCATGACAGCATTGATGAAGTACGTGAGGCGGTTGATTTTTGTCGTTACTATGCCGTTCAAGCCAAATTAAATTTCAGCAATCCAGAAACGATTGTTGGCTTTGATGATATTTCTCACCAGATAGCTCGCCAAGGCCGTGGTGTGTTTGTGTGTATAAGCCCATGGAATTTCCCACTCGCTATTTTCTTAGGTCAAGTGACCGCCGCATTGGTGGCGGGTAATACCGTTGTTGCAAAACCGGCAGAGCAAACGTCACTGATTGCCGTTCGTGCGATTGAGCTTTTATTAGAAACGGGGATTGCGCCACAAGCGATTCACTTATTACCGGGTGATGGTAAAACAGTCGGCGCGCCATTAACGTCAGATCATCGAGTGGCAGGTGTTGCGTTTACTGGCTCAACAGAAACCGCACAATTAATTAATCGCACATTATCAAATCGTATGTTTGAAGGAAAAGGTGTTGCTCCGGTGCCATTTATTGCTGAAACGGGTGGTCAAAACGCAATGATAGTAGACAGTACTGCATTGCCAGAACAGGTAGTTCGAGATGTTGTTCGTTCCGCTTTTGCTTCTGCTGGTCAACGTTGTTCAGCACTTCGAGTATTGTTTGTTCAAGAAGACATAGCAGAACGTATTCTGAATTTGATTAAAGGCACAATGGCCGAATTGAGTGTTGGTTTACCTGAATTGCACAGCACGGATGTCGGTCCGGTGATTGATCCAAAAGCAAAAGAAAAGCTGCTTGCGCACATTGAGAGAATGACAAAAGAAGGCAAATTACTTGCTCAAGCGACATTACCTGAATGGGCTGAGAAGGGGGATTTTGTTCCACCAAGTGCGTTTGAAATTGATTCGATTAGTCAGCTAGAAAATGAACAGTTTGGTCCAATTCTTCATATTGTTCGTTTCAAAGCCAGCGAATTAGATAAGATTGTCGATGATATCAATGCGACTGGATTTGGATTAACGATGGGGATACACAGTCGTAATGAAGTCACTTATAGCCGCATAGAGAAAAACATCAAAGTAGGTAACTGCTACATCAATCGTGATCAAGTTGGTGCGGTGGTGGGAGTTCAAGCCTTTGGTGGTCAAGGACTGTCAGGGACCGGACCAAAAGCGGGTGGACCTCGTTATTTATTCCGTTATACCCAAGCAATCGCTTCTAATTCTGTAGCAACCAAGTGAGAAAGGAGAGACTCATGACATCTATTACACAACTTATTGACTCTGCTCTTTCTCAACCAGAGAAATCATGGGCGCAATTGTCAGTATCGACACGTTCAGAGAAGTTAATTGAATGGTCACACGCATTAGCTGAACACCCAAAATTTGGTGTGCTTGCTGCAAAGATGGTACGTTTTCAATGCCAAAGAGCGCAGCAGTTAATTTCAGAAATACAATTAATGCCGGGGCCAACAGGGGAAAGTAACGAACTCTATACCGCACCTAGAGGTGTTTTTTACATCACTTCGGATGAAAATTCATCAGTTGTTGCATTGGTGGGACAAATAACAGCAGCATTAATCGCAGGAAACGCTATTATTGTCGGCCTTCAAAATAAGGAAGAAATGATAGCGTCTGTTATTGTCGAAGGTTTGCATCAAGCGAATGTGCCAAAATTAACGGTCCAACAGATAGATGCTAAAGAAACAGACATTGATGATGTTCGCTTAGCCGGTGTTTGTTTTGTTGGAAGCAAACAAAAAGAAATACAACTGAATCAACAATTAGCAAAACGAGATGGATTATTAGCGCAACTGATCGCAGAAACGGATCAAGAACGTCTAACAAACATCACAGACCCTCATTTTGTTCTACGCTTTATTACCGAGCGTACTCGAACAATAAATGTGACAGCAGTTGGCGGAAACGCAACTCTGCTAGAGCTTGGAGGTGGCAATCACTGATATTCAGTGGTTGAAAACTCCACCGTCGTTATTACACCATAATAATAGGGTCTTGATGCTCATATACAGTGATAACGACGTTAAATTTACTGTCAATCAAATAAAGGAAATAAAATGATAGAAAATAATTTCGCCATTACAGGTACGTTTATCGCCTACCTGATAATGATGCTCGCTATTGGAGTATACGCTTATAAACGAACAAACAGCTCATCAGATTACTTTTTAGGTGGTCGTACATTAGGTCCTTGGCCAGCGGCGTTATCTGCTGGTGCTTCAGACATGAGTGGTTGGTTGCTATTGGGTTTACCTGGATACGCTTATGCAGCAGGACTTGAGTCATTATGGCTTGCTGGTGGTTTATTACTAGGTACTTGGTTGAATTGGTTGATTTGTGCTAAACGTTTAAGAACGTACAGTATCACTACTGATGACGCGCTAACTTTACCTGAGTTCTTATCACGTCGTTTTAACGATAATTCAAAACTTATCCAGACAATTTCTGCATTGTTTATTCTTTTGTTTTTCCTTTTCTATACCAGTTCAGGTTTAGTTGCAGGTGGTAAGTTATTTGAAACTGTATTTGGTCTTGATTACAAAGTTGCGGTCGTGATCGGAACGGTTTGTGTTGTGTCGTATACTTTATTTGGTGGTTTCCTTGCGGTTGCTTGGACGGATTTAGTTCAAGGTTTATTAATGTCAGCGGCATTGATGATCGTACCAATTGCAGCAATGCAAGGTGGTTTAGGGCAACTTAGTAGCGATTTAACCGCGATTAATCCAGAGTTAATGACGTTATGGACAGGTATGGATGGAACGCCACTAAGTGCGATTGCCATTATTTCATTAGCAGCATGGGGACTTGGGTATTTTGGTCAGCCTCATATTTTAGCTCGTTTCCTTGCTTCTCGTTCAAATAAAGATTTAACAACAGCTCGTCGTATTGCGGTTGTTTGGACAGCGCTTTCAATGGCAGGCGCGGTATTAGTCGGCTTGGTTGGTTTGCTGTATGTAAATGGCTCTATGAGTGGTGAAGTGAGCGATGGTGAAAAAGTCTTCATGCTATTAGTGAATGCGATTTTCCATCCTGCGATTGCGGGTATTCTACTTGCCGCTATTCTTGCAGCAATCATGAGTACTGCAGATTCACAACTCCTTGTGTCTTCTTCTGCATTGTCTGAAGATTTGTACAAGCAGTTAGTTAAGAAAGACGCAACGAGTAAAGAAATCGTTAACGTAGGTCGTTTTGCGGTTATTGGTTTATCATTAATTGCACTTGCATTAGCGATGAATCCTGATAGCTCAGTACTTGGTTTGGTGTCTTATGCATGGGCTGGTTTTGGTGCTGCATTTGGTCCTGCTATCATTCTAAGCTTGTACTGGAAAGGCATGAACCGTAATGGTGCGCTTGCTGGTATTGTTATTGGTGGCTTTACGATTGTTATCTGGAAACAGTTAACTGGCGGTATGTTTGATATCTATGAAATTGTACCAGGGATCATCTTCGCAACGGTGGCTATTATAACAGTAAGTAAGTTAACCGGTGAACCAGAAGAAAAAGTACGTAAACAACACGAACAGTTTGAACGTAATCTTATTGAATTTGACTAACTTTAGTTAACTAATAAAGTCCCAATAGATAGTTCTCTTTTGGGGCTTTTTTGTGTGTTGAATATCAGGAAGTTGACAGGTTATTTGCTTATTATTATAAGTTAAATCATCTAATTAATGGCATTGATATAAGGCTCTGTTACAATCGCGTTAGTTAAATGCAACAGATAATAATTATTATTCACTAGGAGTGTAAAAATGAAGTTAATCCGCTTGGTGCTTGGCAAAGTTATTTTGGGATTAGATTGTGTGTTTACGCCTTCAGGGGTCAAGCGTGATCCTGCTAAACAAACAGAAATTGATGCAGAAACCGCAAACTATTCGCTATACCAATTTGAAGCGTGTCCATTCTGTGTGAAAGTTCGTCGAACAATTAAACGCCAATCATTAAAGATCGAGCTGCGTGATGCAAAAAATAATGAACAATATAGATCTGAATTATTAGCGGGTGGTGGGCGCGTAAAAGTACCGTGCTTACGTATTGATAAAGATGGCGAAACAACATGGATGTATGAATCGTCAGATATTATGGCTTTTTTAGAAGAAAAATATCCTTAGTTTTCACAGCGTTAAACTAATACTTTAGTGGTAACTAAGAGCGATCATTTTTAGGGTCGCTTTTTTATATGTATTTATTATGTAAAATAGTAAGAGTTTCACTTGTGAGAATTGGCTATTAATAGTTCTATTGTTAAATGTTTTTATTACTTTATGAGACTCAAGTCACAAAAAGCTTGGTTTTAAGTTAATGTTCAGTTAAACTGTTCCTCGTGACTTGATTCACAATAAAATAAAAACACATTAGGCTAGTTATTATGGAAAAAATGAGTATGACTCATAAATGGTCAATTAAAAATTGTCCCAAGGATATAGAGAGCCAAGTTTTATCTGTTATTGGATTAATCGATAAGAAAGGTTCAGCATCAGACATGGATCTCTGTAAGATCTTCGGTGAAGTTCTATGGAGTGATGGGAAATATTTCAATTCTCACGCATTTCGCTTCCTATTTGATCATGAGACTCTTTCATGTGAAGTAACGAAGAGACACTTACACTAAAGTAAACAAGCTATGTATTTTTAAGGCCATTATTATTCCCCAATAATGGCCTTTTTTAATGTCTGTACTAATCCAATTCATTATCTGCATATTATTCTCTTTTATATTAATTCATCTAAGTTCTACTTGTTATTAAAAACGCTCTATTGTTCACTGCCGTACAGGCCGTTTAGAAAAGATTTTGAATTTGGGCAACAAGCTGTTGCCCATTCACTTCCGTACAGGTAGCTTAGAAATGTCAGTGTGAGGGTTCTTGCCTCTTTCATTTGTTCATTGCCGCACAGGCTGTTAAATGTGCAGGCACGAACATTTATAAACCTTACTTATTGTGCGCGTTTACAATCTTTACTTTTTTCTTGTAGCGAATGAGAGTTATTTTCATTATATTCAATAGGAATACGAATGGTTATCACTTGAGTGTAAATAATATGAAAAGAAGTATCGCTACAATGTTATTGGGTTTACTGGTTTCTGCGTCTTCTTATGCAGAAATGATCACGGTTTCTCATCAATTAGGTAAAACTACACTTGAGACGAAACCTCAGCGTGTTGTTGTTATTGGAACAGGCACCCTTGATGCACTTGATTATTTTGGCATTAAACCGGTAGCGGTAACTCAAGCGACAACCATGCCGTCTTATCTTCTTAAGTACACAACCAACGAATTTGCTTCATCAGGCAGCCTTAGTGAGCCTGATTTTGAAACGATTTACATGCAAAAACCTGATGTGATTATCATGGGGTCTCGTGCTATTAAAGCGTACAAAGAATTGTCTGAAATCGCGCCTACCATTGTATTTTCTGTCGATTCAAAAGGGTATTGGGAAAGCACACAACAACAATGGCGCATGCTAGGGGATGTATTTGAAATACAACCGACAGTTGAAGCGAAAATTGCCAGTGTCGATGCTGAAATAACGAAGATAAAGACACATAACCAAAGCAATAATGTAGCGGCACTAACTGTTATGAGTGCCGGTGGCAACATCACCACTTTTGGTGCTCAATCTCGTTTCTCTGCTATTTATAAAGATTTTGGCTTTAAAGAAGCGGCGAAAGGGATTAAAGAATCTAACCATGGTGACTTAGTATCTTATGAATTCATCCGTGATGTGAACCCAACAAATTTATTGATTGTTGATAAAGATAAGCTAATCAATAAAGAAAAAAGCCGCACTCGTGAAGAGTTTGCCAATCCATTGGTAAATGCGACGGACGCCTACAAAAACAACAGCTTAACGTACCTTGATATTAATGCTTGGTATATAGCCATCGCAGGGGTTACAGCAACAGATCAGATGATTGAAGACGTAAAGCAATCTATTCACCTTTAGGATAATAATTCCTAATATTCTCACATTTAATTTTCCTTTAAAGCGTGTTATTTCTCTGAGATAGCACGCTTTGTGCAGGCTGAGGTTAGCTTTGAAAAAGTTATTGCTTGTTCTTGTTTTACTGAGTATTGCGTCTGTATTTATTGGTGTGGCTGACTTATCACTGTCGGCTATTTTTAGTGGCGATACTGATGCTTTAGAATTGTTACTGATCAGCCGATTACCTCGATTATTCGCAATTTTATTATCTGGTGCCGGGTTATCTATTGCGGGCTTAATCATGCAACAGATCAGCCAAAACCGATTCGCTGCACCATCGACATCAGGTACGATCGAATGTGCGATGCTGGGTTACGTACTCAGTTTAGTGATTTTTGGTCATGGCGATAATTTACTGCTTATCTTTGGTATGTCTATTATCGGAACGTTAATATTCATTCAATTTATCCATCGTGTTCAATTTAAAAATGCCATTTTTGTGCCATTAGTGGGCATCATTTTTGGTAATGTCGTGTCATCTGTCGCGACATTTTTAGCTTACAAATACGATGCGGTTCAAAACCTGTCAGCATGGACAGTGGCTAATTTCGCGAACATTCTTCAAGGCAATTACGAGCTGCTTTATATCGCCGTTCCGATTTCAATTATCAGTTACTGGTATGCGACTCGTTTGTCTGCCGTGGGCATGGGCAAAGACTTCGCGACGAATATTGGCCTGAATTACAAACAAATTTTGTTTATCGGTATTATGTTGGTATCGGTGATGTCAGCAACGGTCGTCATGATTGTGGGTCAACTGCCGTTTCTTGGCCTGATTGTGCCAAATTTAGTCACTCAATTTTATGGTGATAACTTACGTAAAAATATTCCATTAACGGCGATTGTAGGGGCGATTCTTATTCTTGTGTGTGATGTGGTTGGGCGCATCGTTATCTTCCCTTATGAAATTCCTATCTCTATGATCATTAGCATTCTTGGCGGTGTCGTGTTTATTGCTTTCATCGTTAAAGGAAAACAAAATGTCTGATTCAATTAAATTAACAGGGTTAGCATTCATTACGGTTCTGTTTACGTTTTTATTTATTGGTATTGGGTTAGATGCATCAAATTACGAGTATTTCTTATCTCGTCGTGTACCTAAAGTATTGGCGATGATTTTAGCAAGTATTGCGATTGCTCAATCGTCGTTGGTGTTTCAAACCATTACTCATAACCGTATTTTAACGCCAAGTATCATGGGGTTTGATGCCTTGTATTTGTTAACTCAGGTCTTGGTTGTTGTGATTTTTGGTTCATTTAGTGTGTTCATATTGAACCCATTTTTGAACTTTGCCTTGTCTGTTTTTATTATGATCGGGTTTTCGTTATTGCTGTTTGGTTTTTATTTTAAAAAGAACAACAGCAACGTCATTACCTTGTTGTTATTAGGCGTTATTTTTGGTCAGTTGTTCTCAAATATTTCTTACTTTTTTATGATGTTAGTTGATCCAAATGAGTTCTCTACCATTCAAGGCAGCATGTTTGCGAGTTTTAATAACATCAATAAAGATCTCGTTTATTTTTGTGTTATTCCTCTACTACTTATTAGTGCATTGCTTTTTAGAATGTCTAACGTGTTAGATATCTTTTGGTTGGATAATGACAACGCCACGAGTCTAGGCGTTGATGTTGGTAAGGTAACTAAACAGGTGCTGATTTTAGTGGCGATTCTAATTTCGGTATCTACTGCGTTAGTTGGCCCTGTGATGTTCTTTGGTTTATTAGTGGCAAACTTAGCTAAAGAATTCTTTCATACTTATCGTCACCGAACCCTATTAATGGGTAGCAGCTTAATGGCGATGTCGATGTTGTTATCGGGCCAATGGGTAATTGAGAATGTCTTTAAGTTTGAAACGACCTTAAGCGTAGTGATTAATTTTATCGGTGGTTTGTATTTCTTATCACTGCTTGTTAGACAAAAAATTCAATAGAGAAACGCATGATTTCATTATCTCAACTATCAAAATCATTTGGTCAGCAAAAAGTGGTTGATCAAGCCTCTGCCTCGTTCATTAAAGGTGAAGTGACGTCAATCATTGGACCTAACGGCGCGGGTAAAAGTACCGTATTATCAATGGCGAGCCGTTTGTTAGCAAAAGACAGTGGTAGCGTATTAATTGAAAACAAAGAAGTGGTCGATTGGGACACAAAAGCGTTAGCAAAAAAACTGTCGGTACTTCGTCAATCAAACAATCTTAATATGCGCTTTACCGTGCGTGAATTGGTTGCTTTTGGGCGGTTTCCTTACAGCCAAGGCAAGCTAACGAAGCATGATAACGAGGTGATTGATAACGCGATTAATTACCTTGATTTAACGGACATCCAAGATAAATATTTAGATGAATTGAGTGGGGGGCAACGTCAATTAGCCTTTATTGCAATGGTTGTTGCTCAAGATACGGATTACGTGTTCTTAGATGAGCCATTGAATAACTTAGATATTAAGCACTCATTGCAAATCATGAAAAATATCAAAACATTGGCTCATGAATTAGGAAAAGCAGTAGTAATAGTTATTCATGATATTAACTTTGCATCGTGTTATTCAGACAATATTGTCGCGCTGAAAAAAGGCAAAGTTGTGGCTAATGGTACGGTGGCTGAAGTGATAAGAAAAGACGTATTGTCTGAGATATACGAAACTGAATTTGATATCCATGAAGTTAATGGACAACGTATTTGTATGTACTATGGTCAGTAATAGACGATGTACAAAATAAGATAAGGAACACGTTTATGAGTAAGCCATCACCACGACTATTAACGGTTATTAGTAGCGTACTGCTAACATCAAATATGCAGCGTATTACGTTTAAAGCCGATGATTTATCTGATTTTGAAACCGAGAGTGAAGGCGGTTACATTAAGCTGTTGTTTAATGAGAATGGTGGAACGGATCTTTCTGGTATTGAAGAAGGCACTCGTCCAAAAATGCGTACCTATACCATTCGTCATTTGCGCCAAGAGCAGAATGAATTGGATGTGGATTTTGTACGTCATCATCATTCTGTTGATTGTGTGAGTGCTGATAGTGGCGGTTTTGCATCTAATTGGTCGCAACAAGCTAAAGCTGGCAGTCAAATATCCATTGTTGGTCCGGGTTCTATCAAAGGTTTATCGAAAGAGGCCGATTGGTTTTTCTTAGTAGCAGACATGACGGCATTACCTGCCTTGTCTGCAAAATTAGAAACCCTGCCATCAAGTGCGGTGGGGTACGCGGTGATTGAAATTAACCATGAATCCGACAAGCAAGCCTTAGCTAAACCGGAAGGAATGAATATTGTTTGGATTATTCAATCAGAAGTGAATTCTGAGAACGGCGGGTTGATTAAAGCGGTTCGTGCTCAAGAATGGAAACAAGGTCGAGTGGCGGTATGGAGTGCGAGTGAATTCAACAGTATGAGACAACTTCGTACGTATTTTCGTAATGAAAAATCCGTCGATAAAGACGATATTTACATTAGCAGTTACTGGAAAGAAGGCTGTACTGAAGATGGTCACAAAGTGGCAAAACATGAAGACCAATTAGCGGGTAATTAATCCGTTATCCCTACATGTTATTCATAATGATGCTTGAGCGATCGGTAAACTACGAACTTGTATATGATTCATAATTCGATGAATTATAATTATCTACTTTATCGATTCTCTTCGTCACTTTGCGCTTTATGCCACATTTCTTTTAGTGAAATTCTTTATACTGATGACTTATCTGATTGAAAAGGGAATGCCGATGCTAAATGAAAACCATGCTTTTATTTTAGATTTTCCAGAGCTTAAATTAGACATTGTTCAGCTCAACCATGCCGATGCGACATTCAAAGCGGATCTTCAGCAGTATCATGAGTTGGATTATAAAATCCGTCAGTTGGAAATATCGGGAAGTCCGATTGATGATGACAATATGCATGCACTAAAGCTTCAACGTATGGAGCTAAAAGATATGTTATACCAACAATTAACTAAGCATCATGAAGAAGCGAGTCATTAAGTTACTCAGTCATTTATATTAAGCAATGACAAAACCATCGATTAAATAATTACAAAAAAGCCGACTTATCATAGTCGGCTTTTTTATCGCATATACAACGCTGAACTTGCTAGATTTTAAGGAGTATTTTAGCTTCTTTTTTGGCTTTTTTGACTTTGATCTGAGCCAAAATAACACCAGAGATCACCATTAAGCCACCCATCAAATGATAGCTCTCAATCTTCTCACCTAATAGAACCGCAGCAAGTGATACTGCAACGACGGGCAGTAAATTCATAAACATCGCACTGGATTCTGCACCAATAACGTCAATGGCTTTAACCCACATCCAAGGCGCTAGAATAGACGCAGCAATAGATGCATACATGATTAATGGGATAGCGCTTTCTGTTGGCAATAAGTTATCACTGGTTAACCATAATGGCGTCAGCATAGCAACTGCAAATAGCCCCTGCATGTAAATTAACTGCCAACTCGTAATTGGCATTTTCCAGCGTTTCAGTAATACGCAATAAGCTGCGTAACAGCTAGCGGCAATAACCATTAAGCCATCACCTTCAGTAATAGGCTGATGCAAAAAGAAAGTAATATCGCCATGGCCCAACATGAAGGTAAGACCAAAAAGTGAAATTATCGCACCGACAATACTTAATTTAGAGATACGTTTACCCAATAATGGCAAACTAAGGAAAATACTGATCAGTGGCACTAAAGAGGTAATGAGTGACATATTAGAGGCTGTAGTCGTTAACCCTGCGTAATATCCTAAAGATTGGTTTAAAACCATGCCAAGCAGCGCTAAAAATGCCAATTTAGATAAATAAGGGCGAATAACGTGACGTGATCTAATGACAGAAGGTAAGCAAAATGGGGTTAGAAGAAGCATAGCAAATGCCCAACGATAAAAACTCATTGCACTTGGTTCAATAGCAGATGCAGCCATTTTGTTGATAATGGAGTTGCCACCCCAAATTAATACGGTGAAGAGGGGTAATAAGTAATACATGTGAACTGCATCTCGTTAATAGGTAATGAGATGCAGTTTGACAGGTCTATTGAAATGTATATATCTCTAATAAGACACTCTGACTTATTAGAAAGACAGGATTACATTTTGTGTTTCATTCCCGCCATTACTTTTTTTACGGGTGCTTTAAATTGCTCTTTATCACCATTTTTGAAGTTTAATGTGACATCAATGAACTCATCTTCTGTTAGCGGTTGAGTGAGATCAAATAACATAATGTGTAGGCCACCTGGTTGTAGCATTACTTCTTTGTTTTTTGGGACTTCAATTGCGTTAACTTCACGCATTTTCATCATGCCATCGGTTTTTATTACGGTGTGTAATTCAACTTTATTCGCAATAGAAGTACTTGCAGATACTAATGTTCGATCTTCATTACCTGTGTTTTTAATTGCCATGAAAATAGCGCTGTTTGTAGCATTAGGTGGTGTTGCTCGTGCGTATGGGTTTTCAATAATAAGGTCACTTTGAGCAAAAGCGGTTGAGCTAAGTAAAAGGGCGCCTAGGGCCAAAATTGTTTTTTTCATTGTCTATTCCTTTAAGAAGTAATGGTCCTTTATGGACACTAGTTGTTTTTATTGTGATAGAGAATGCATGGCTTCTACTATCGGATCGGGCGTAATGGTATGAGCGACTTTAGTGATTAATGTACCGTCAGGTTTTAAAAAATAAAAATAGGAAGAGTGGTCAATTGTATATTCTAGAGCTGAATCGGCGAGTTCTGTTTTATGAAAAATGACATTGTAACGTTTAGCTAATATTGTTATTGCATCGACAGAACCAGAGCTGCCTTCAATGGTGTTATGAAAATAGTGAGCGTATTCCGCTACGTGTTCCGGAGAATCTCTTTCTGGATCAAGCGTAATAAATACGGGGCGAAATTGTGCTAACGTTTCCTTATCAATGTGGTTGAAAGCACCAGAAAGCATGGCCAATGAGGTTGGGCATACATCAGGACAGCGAGTAAAGCCAAAATAGACAATTCGAATACGGGGATCATTAAGATCAAAAAGATCAATGTTCTTATTTTCTAATCCGTAGAGATTGGTGTCTATTTTTGATTGGGATAAATACGCTTGTTTTACGCCGAACCCTAATAAGATTATAGCAATAATAAGTATGATTTTTTTCATTGGATGGCCTTTAAAGAAATGGCAACAGAATTTGAACCATCACTGATTGTTCCAACCCATGTCATGGTATTTTGTGTGCATATAGGCAGTAAAATCTCACCCTTATAGGTTTGGTTACCTGTTTTATGCAGCTGGAATATGGGGGTTCCCATTTCCATATCAAGCCCTTGAAGAGAAAGTAGAATCTTATCCGCATCAGAATTTGGCCAATTAACGGTAATAGAACTAGGCTCTAAAGGCGTTAATGTATCTTTTTCTAACGTGATGTTGACGTTATCTTTACTGCAAACATGGCTAGATAATTGGCAGGTATCTTCAAAAGGGATGGAGGGTGCGATATGACTTTTAACAAAATCGGTAAGATCTGAAAAAAAGAAACCAATAAGAAATAGGGCGATCACAGATGCAACTTTAATCGCAGAGACGACAATTTTCATACAGATCACAACTTAAAGAAAAGATAGGTAAATGGTAGCATAAGGTAAATCGATGGCATGATACTTGTTACTGTAATGTGAGCTTAGTTAATAACCCGAAGTAAAGGCGAATAATAAATGAACAGAAAGCGATGTGCTTGGGCTGAAGTGTCTGACTTAGATCGAGAGTATCATGATAATGAATGGGCTATTCCTATTTACGATGAGCGTAAATTGTTTGAATGTTTAACATTAGAAGGAGCACAAGCGGGGTTAAGCTGGAGTACTATTTTAAAAAAAAGAGAAGGTTATCGATTATTGTTTGATCATTTTGATATTGAAAAAATCAGTCAATATGATCAAGAGAAAATAGACGCATTAATATTAGATACTCGTATTGTACGCCATCGTTTAAAAATTAATTCAGTGATTACGAATGCCCATGCGTTTATCAAGATCCAACAGGAGTGTGGTAGTTTTTCAGAATATTTATGGAACTACGTTGATAATAAACCGATCATCAATCATTGGGAGAATATGACAGAAGTACCTGCAACGACCGAATTGTCGAATGCCTTAAGTAAAGATTTAAAGAAACGTGGATTTAAATTTGTAGGCCCAACGATTTGCTATGCATTTTTACAAGCGACTGGTGTTATAAATGATCACTTGGTTAACTGTCCTTGTTATGTTAAACATAACATATAAGCAACATTTGTTGGTTTGGTACCTGCTCAGGATTGGGTAGTCGGTTGAAGAGGGGTGAATGATGGATAATAAATCCTTACTAGAGTCAAAAGACGATATTATTGAAACAGTTGATGTTGATGGTACGTACCAAGCAGAGTTACGTAAAAAAGAAGAACGACGAAATTATCCATCAAAACCTATTTTGTATGAGAGACGATTTAAAGAAGATCGTCGATATAAAGATAAAGTAGATATTAAAATCTGATATCGATGTGATGAATAGATAAAAAAGGAGCGCATTGAACGCTCCTTTTTTAGTCTTTGTCATTCAGTGATATACGACTTAATGACTTATTTTTATTTTAAAGAACATCGCATAAAAGAGAGGGATAACAACCAGAGTTAAAATTGTTGCGAACAACAAACCAAACATAATCGTTACAGCCATACTTTTAAAGAACGGATCGATAAGTAAAGGGGCAACCCCCAGAATAGTGGTTAATGCGCCGAGTAATACCGGTCTTGCACGACTTAATGACGCATCAATAATCGCATTATAAGGGGGCTTACCATTACCTACTTCGACATCCGCTTGGTCTACAAGTACGATTGCATTTTTCACCATCATACCGATAAGACTTAAGAACCCAAGTATTGCCATAAACTCAAACGGCGTTTGGAATATGACTAATCCTATTGATACACCAATGATTGCAAGTGGGGCAGTTAACCAAATAACTAAGGGTTGACGAAGTGCATTAAACATAAAGATCACTGATAAGATCATCGCGGCAAAACCATAAGGCGCAGAGATAGCTAATCCTTCATTCGCATCTTTAGAGGCTTTGTATTCCCCGTACCAAATCAATTGATAACCTGATGGTAACTCAATCGCTTCGATTTTTTCGCGAACTTGTTTGAATGCATCGGCGGTTAACACACCCGGAGCAGGGTCTGCTTGTACTAAGATGGTTGGCATTCTATCAATACGACGTAAAATAGCGTCTTCCCATACTAAGTTTGATGATTTAATCAATTGACTAACAGAGATAAAGCCGCCAGTAATAGGGCTAAATACTTCTGTATTTTCAATAGCTCGTTCATGATTACGTTCAGTTTCAGGTGAGCGAGCAACGATTGGAATAAGATCATTACCTTCACGATACACACCGACATTACGACCAGATAAGGTTTGTGCAATGGCAGTGTTTATCTCTTGTGTTGTTAATCCAAATTGTTGTGCTTTTTCTTCCGAAAATTGAGGTCGCAATACAGGTACTTGTTGACGCCAATCATCTTGAACTGCGATCAGTTGTGAGTCATTTAACATGACGGCTTTCGCTTGCTCTGCTAGTTGACGCAATACTTGGCTGTCTGGTCCTTTAAAGCCCGCTTCAATTTTTTTACCACCCCCACGGCCTAGCATAAATTTCCATACTTTGATTGACGCGTCCGTGTATTTTTCATCCAATTCGGTTTGCAGTTCTACCAATAGTGGAGCGATGTTTTGATAATCATCAATATCAATTAATAGCTGTCCATAACTTGGGTTACGCGCTTCTGGTGAATAAGTCAGCATGAAGCGTAAACCACCACCGCCAACAAAACTGGTGATATTGGTAATGCCTTCTTTTTGTTTCACGTCTTGCTCTATGGCAGCAATAGTTTGTTCAGTACGTTTGATGTCTGATCCTTGGGGTAAATAAACATCAACGACAAACTGCGCACGTTGAGATTCTGGCATAAACCCCGGTGGAATATAACGAACACCATAAATAGAAGTAAATAAAACAACCAGTAAAAGACCTACACTGATACCACGATGCGCTAATACCCAGGTTAATAACTGGCGGTATTGTTGACTGATACGACTCGGTGGAGTGTCATTATTAATGGCTTTTACGGTTAAAAAATCATGGCATAGCATCGGCGTAATTGTAATGGCAAATACCCAGCTTAACAGCATGGAATATAAGATAACCCAAAATAGAGAACCAGCGTATTCACCCATGTCAGAGGGAGATAAACCGATAGCACTGAAAGCACAGATCCCGACAACTGTTCCACCGAGTAGTGGCCACTGTGTTGCATTAACAACATCGGATACGATCGCTTTGCGGCTGTCATTAGGTGTGGTTTGTAAACGAACCAATATACCGTCAGTAACCACAATCGCATTATCAACTAACATACCTAGTGCAATGATCAATGCCCCCAAAGAGATCCTTTGCATCGCAATATCTTGGATAAGCATAATACATAGAGTACCAGCAACGGTAAGCAGTAAAACGAACCCGATAATGACGCCGGAGCGTAGCCCCATAAATAATAGCAATACGATAAATACAATGACAACGGCGGCGATTAAGTTATCAATAAAGTTAGTGACCGAAGCTCGAACTGAATCTGATTGCATGGAAATAACGTTCAGCTCTATTCCCAATGGCCGTTGTCCTTCAAGCTCTGCAATACGTACTTTTACAGCGTCGCCCATATCAACGACGTTGCCACCTGATACGTTTGAAATACCAAAGCCTACGGCACGTTCGCCATTATAACGAACTAACATCGAGCTTGGTTCTTGATAGCCACGAATGACGGTTGCAATGTCACCTAAGCGAAGAACGGTATTATTATCTCCAAGGCTCACTTGTAGGTTGTTTAAGTCATTAATTGAATTAATCCCAGAGTTTGGGATAACAGGAATACGCATTGCATTCGTTTCAATACTGCCAGCCACGGTAATGATGTTTTGCTTTTGCAGAACTTGATATACCCTTTCTGTAGAAACACCAAATTGCGCCATACGCTCACTCGACATTTCAACGAAAATTGTTTCTTGACGCTCTCCTAATGTTGCTGTTTTTGCAACACCAGGGACGAGGACTAACTCACGGCGTAAGTCATCAACATAATCTTGAAGTTGTTTATCACTAAAGCCTTCACCAGTAACGGCAAAAAAGAGAGAGTACACATCTGAAAAGTCATCATTAACAATAGATGGGCTTGCACCTGGTGGCAATTGACGTTGTGCATCTCCTATTTTTCGGCGTAATTTATCCCACACTTGTTGCAAAGCGGCTTGGCTTTGAGCAAATTCAAGTTTGATTTCAACCGTTACTTCAGACATGCCTTGTTTAGAGACCGATTTAACCTCTTTCACTTCTTGAAGTGATTGAACGGCACCTTCAATAATGTCGGTTACTTCGTCTGATACTTCCTGAGCGGTTGCACCAGAATAAGGGGTATTGATTACCGCTTGGCGAATTACAAATTCAGGGTCTTCAAAACGCCCAAGTTTTAAATAACTTAAGTAACCACCAAATAAGATCAGTGCAATAAATACCCATACAGAAGTGCGTTTAGCGATGGTATAGCGTGCAATGTCCATGCTTATTCCCCGTGATTCATTGCTGATTTATCTGAATAGGGTTTTACGGTCATATCTGCTTTTAAACTGGAGACTCCTGCAATGATAATGCGTTCACCTAGCTGCAAACCATCAGTGATAATTACTCGGTTTGTGAGTAATTCTCCAGTGTTAATTTGGCGCTGCTTGATTTGATTTTTAGTATCAAGAATCCAGACAAATTGTCCCCCTTTATTGTCAGGCACAATGGCGGTAAGCGGGACCGTAATTAACGAATTATCGTCGAGTGAAGAGTTTGGATAAATAGGAACGACTTTTACCGTCATACCTGGTAATACATTAAAACCGCCTAAGTCTTCAAAGGTCAGTACAACAGGGTAAGTTTGAGTAATAGGATCAGCTTGCGTTCCATAAGTACTTAATATCAGAGGAAATTGTTCATTAGGCATTGAGCTAATTTGGGCAACGGCTTTTGACCCTTTTAAGTCACCAAGCATGACACTGTCAGGTATATTGATTAGTACTTCTAATTTGTCGATGTTATGAATCGTTAAGACCGGATTATTTGCTTGTATTTGAATGTGATTATCGACCATTTTACGCCCCACAATACCATCAAAAGGGGCCGTTAATTGGGTATACTCCAATTGACGAGTTGATTCCTCCAAACGATTTTTTGCTAAACGATTACGAGTTCTTAATGTGTCTAAATCACTTTTTGCAATGGCTTGGCTTTTTTCATAAATGGCCTTACCACGATGGTATTCCGCTTGAGTATTTTTATATTCAGTAAGAGCGGATTCTAATGCTGTTTTCGCATCTCGGGGATCCAGTTGTGCTAAGAGTTGCCCTTCTTTAACTTGCTGGCCTTCTTCAACAAGTACACGAATAACACGGCCATTCATTCTAAATGCCAAATCAGCGCGTTGGGCTGAACGTACTACGCCATTGAAACGTAACTGAGCATTTATACTTGGAGTGATAACTTCAATAAGAGCAGGGCGAATTATTGCTGCCTTGATTACTTCTTTGGATTCATCTGAACCACAACTAGAGAGCATCATTGTACTAATGGCAAGACTGACGGCTAATGTGGTTTTTTTCATTAACGTTAATGTAGAGATGCTTGAGCTCATTTACTCATTCCTCATGAAAAGAGTCATAGATTGAAATAAAAAGTGGCGAGTTATTATAAAAGTAAACTCAGGAGTTTATTTTACGAGTAAAAAAACACTAAGTAAACTCTCGCGTATACTTATTTATCACTAACGCGTAGACTGGTGATAATTTATTGAGGGGGAGACGATGAAAAAATTGACACGATCAGAGCAAAAACATCTTGATATCATCAATGCAGCAAAAGAAGAGTTTATTGAACATGGTTTTCTTTCTGCAAATATGGATCGTATTACTTCATCAGCTGAAGTGTCTAAACGCACCCTTTATCGTCACTTTGAAAGTAAAGAGGTTTTATTTGAGTCGGTATTAACTATTATTAACGATTCGGTTAATGAAAGTGTTTCTTATCAATTTGATGACAGTAAAAGCACAAAGCAGCAGTTAGATGAGATCGCTTATAACGAAATTGAAGTGCTTTATCATACTTATGGTATTGCATTGGCTCGAACTATCGTAATGGAGTTTTTGCGCCAACCTGAGATGGCTAAAAACTTAATTAAAAATATTTATAGTATTCGAGCAATAACGCAGTGGTTTACCGAAGCGATTGACGCAGGAAGATTAAAACAAGCCGATCCTAAATTAATGACGGATGTGTATGTGAGTTTATTTCAAGGTTTGTTCTTCTGGCCGCAAGTCATGAATTTAGATATTGAACCTATAGGTGAGGCAATGGAGAATAAGGTAAACACGGTAACCTCTATTTTCATTCAATCTTATGGACTTAAATAGCATTTAGATAAGTAGATATAACGTATTACAGATCATAAAAATGGCGATGAGAATAAGGATAAGATCCTTATGCTATCGCCATTTTTTATTGAGTATAAAAATTATTTTTCGTTTTTATTCGCGTACATTTCTAAAGCAACCACTAAGCCGATACCAAGTACAACACCAATAACCGCGAAACCAATTAAAGCGGGCTGTTGGGTAACTTGCTCATAGTTGAATGGAGATAAGTTGTGCTCAATTAGCGGAACTTGCTCACCCTTTGAGTTAATGCGCCATTCAATGACTTCTTTCCAAGGCCAGATTTTACCTAATGTTCCGACCATTAAGCCGGTTAAAAAGATTAACGTAATGTCGCGGAATTTTCTTAGTAAAAACGATAACACATGTGAAAAGCTTAGTAGACCAATTAAACAGCCAGAAGCGAATAATCCCATGGTCATTAAATCAAGTGATTTTACCGCATCAAGCACAGGGCTATACATACCAATTAATAGCAGAATGAAGCTGCCTGAAATGCCAGGTAAAATCATGGCGCAAATAGCAATCGATCCAGCAAGAATATATGTGAAAGTAGACGGAGTCATTGTCATTGGGTTTAGTACCGTAATGCTATAAGCAAATGCGGCACCAGCTAATAACATAATAAAGCGATCTAATGACCATTTTTCAATTTGTTTCGCAATATGAATAATTGAAATAATGATTAAACCAAAAAAGAATGACCACAGTGGAATAGGGTGTGTGTGTAGCATCCATGTGATGAATTTTGCGAGAGTTAAAATACTCGTTAAAATGCCACCAAAAAGAGAAATTAGGAAAAAACCATTAATATGAGCAAATGCGGCTTTAAAACCTTCGCGCTTCCATAATCCGAAAATAGAAGGATTAATACGTCGAATGCTTTCTAAAAGCGTATCGTAAATCCCCGTAATAAAGGCAATCGTACCACCAGATACACCAGGAACAACGTCAGCTGCGCCCATTGCCATCCCTTTAAAAAATGTCGTTAAATAGTTCATTTTAGCTCTACGTAGATAAAAAACTTATGCATGATGCACCAAGGTGCGTAATTATACATAAGTTTTGTGTAAAAAATGTCGTAATAATGATTATTTCATCATGCCTACTAGTTCATCAGCCATCGCGATGGCTGCTTTTCTGTTTGGTAAGTTAAGTTTTTGATATAAATTACGAATATGGGTTTTAATGGTTGTTGGTGCCACGTCAAACTCTGCTGCAATTTGTTCATTACTAAAGCCTGAATATATTAAGCCAAGTACTTGCCACTCTCGATGAGTTAATGGGCTCGCTCTAATTAATTCAGGAACTTCTGGATTATTAATCACTTTTTCAATAAAGGCTTCATCAAAGTGAGCAGAACGAGATCGTTCATTGTTAGATAATGCTTTTTGTAATTGTTCAATACGATGCTTTTCAAGTTCAGAAATTTGCCCTTTTTGTAATAGTTTTGCTAATGGTTTTAGTGTTCCTTTACCGGCCATTAAAAAGCTGCCAATAATACCAGTTTGATTCGATTGCTTTATAGCAAGATGCATTACTTCGACAGATTCATTAATTTGGTTATTTTCGTATAATAAAACGGATTCCATGATTGCGTTACGGTTGATATCTGTGATCAGTTTATGCTGTTGAGCAATGGCCTGTGACGTTTGTAGGGTATTGATTGCGAGTTCAATATCGCCTAGATGAAATTGTGCCCTGGCAATATTACGCCATTGGAGTTGAGTAAAGTGATTACAGCGAGTTTCTGGTTTTTCTGTTTGATTAAGCCAATAACTCATAGCGTTAGTATTCCCTTTGGCTTGCCAATAGAAGAGCTGTGCTGAAGAGGCATTTGCTTTCCAATCGATATGATAATCTGCTTGGCTTAATAGCTGCTGACATTTTTCAAGGTATCGTTCTGCTTTGTCTAATTCGCCACGAGCCACCGCTAAACGAGCCAACATTGAATAGCCACGTAGATGTTTCGTTTCATCAAAAGGAGATAAAACATCTAGCCCTTTCCATGTATATTGTTCTGCTTCATCAAATCGAAACCAGAACCAGTAAATCTGTGCACGGGCACGTAATAAAAACTCATGTAATGGCAATTGACCCAAATCTTGATCTTTAATTAATTTAAACCCATTATCTTGGAGATCAAAGGCCGCTTGCATAAAGCCTTGCGCCATTAATATTTCACTTTGTTGTAAGATAGCCCATAACGCTTGATGATAAATGCCATAAGTCATGGCCATTTTTTCAGTTTGTTGCATTAGCGCTAAGGCTTGAGCAAGATTCCCTGACACGTGGTGATATTCACCAATAACTGAAGTAGCAACAATACGGCTGCGATATTTGTTGGTGTCTAGTTCTTCAAGGGCTTTTTCTGCAAATGCCAGAGCTACTTCAGGCTCATTTTTGTTGATCGCCACTTGGGCTCTAAGCGCATCAAGTTCACCTTGCATATATCTATCTAGCGTCGTATTTCGAGCAGACATTTCTCGCTGACCTTCTGAAATAAGATCATCGACTTGTAAATAGTTGTGTTGACTTTGCGCCAACCACGCTCGAATAATGACAAGCCTTGGTGAAGTAAATAATACCTCAGGTTCAAGACTATTGATGGTTGATTCAAGTAAGGTTAGTTCACCATTGTTAAATAAATGCCAACCGTGTTGCGTTAAAATTTCAGCAATTAAGGCATCATCGTTTGCATTTTTTGCGTGACGAAGTGCTTGGTAAATATTACCGCTTGATAACCAAGCTTGTGCTGCTTTTTTCTGTAACTGAGTTTCTTCATGTGAAAGATGGTTTTGGCGTTGATGTGTTAAAAATTCAGCAAATAAGTTATGGAATTTGTACCAATCTCCTTTATCTCCATCGGTATTAATGAACAAACCAAAACGATTTAAGTTTTCAATTAATAACTGAGCATCATTTCGGTCAGTGAGCGTAATCAGTAACTGAGTACTAAAATGATCAAATACAGCGCAACGCATTAAAAAGTGCTGTGTCTCTTTATCTAAATGGTCAAAGACTTCTTCAGCAAGATAATCCCATAAATGAGTGTGATTAAGCTGAGCCATCGCCTGAGTCGAATTACTTAATGGTTGATTGTGTTGAATACTGTGCAGCGCAATGAGCTGTAGGGCGGATGGCCACCCTTCAACATGCTTACGAACATTGGTAATTGATTCTTGGTCAATATCACTATTAAGGCGTTGATTAAAAAATAGAGAGGTCTCTGATTGATCAAATGCCAAACTTTGATTGTCGATTTCAATTAATAGATCTCTAACACGTAAATTGGCGGTGTTAAGAGGGGGTTGAGAGCGACTGGTAATAACAAGAGTAAGATTATCAGGCAAATGTTTAAGGAAGAATTTTAAGCCTAAATGAATCGCGTCATTGGTAATTAAATGATAATCATCCAGTACAAAGTAAGCTTCATCTTGGAATGGAATGAGCTCAGTAAAAACCTGAGAAAATAAACTTGATAATGAAGCAAACTGTCTTTTTTCCGTTAAGGCTTTGGAGTGTTGGAGCTCTAACTTAGTGGCATTGCTGATGGTTTGAATGAAGTACTTTGCAAACTTGTATTCATCATTATCGCCTTCATCAAGACTATACCAACCTGTAGCCTCTTTATTTGCTAGCCATTGTGCGGCCATTGTTGTTTTACCGTAGCCTGCGGGAGATCGAAATAAAACTAGCTTGTAATGTGCAGCATCAGACAGAGTATTTAACACTCGTTGTCGCGTGATTGCGTTATGCAAGCGTCTTGGGAAATGTAATTTCGATGGTATTAACATAATTATTGTTCTTCTTAAAAATACTGAAGATATTATCCTCAATTATGAGAAAAGATGTACCATCTACGCCCCATAACTGTGAGCTAAGTTATGTTTTTATTATTGTTTGATTTGTAAATAAAACGAATCTACAACGGTAGTAAATGTAATTTTATTAATGTTCAAAAATGTGATCTTGTTATCACTTGGTGTTTTGTATTGTAAAAATGTGCTTTTTGTCACGTAAGACTCTCTTGTAGGCCTACAAAGTTGGAGTTTTATCACGTTATGTTTTCTCCTTTTAGCTACGCCTTATCTATTTTTATTCTCCTCCCCCTAAAAGGGAGGATGCGACCCCTAGATGAAACAGGCAGGATTAATAACAGTTGATTTATGAACTTTCGTGAGAGACAAAAGATGAAAAAGAACAACATCAAAAAATTTGATAAAGCGGCATTTCAAGCTTCTGTAAAACAACATTTAGTAACGACATTTGGTGCTGATGAAAAAACAGCAACGTCTAAGGTGTGGTATTTAGCGATGGGTAAAGCCCTAGCTGAATTAACAACATTTGATCTTGTTGGTACTGAAAATGATGAGAAAATTAAGAACGCACGTAGTGTGAACTACTTATCTTTAGAGTTCTTAATTGGCCGTTTAACAGGTAATAACCTAATTAGCATGGGTCTTTACGAAGACATTACGGATGCAATGGGTGAGTTAGGGCATAACCTGACTGATTTATTAGAAGAAGAACGCGATCCTGCATTAGGTAATGGTGGTCTTGGTCGTTTAGCTGCTTGTTTTATGGATTCTTTGGCTGCACAAGAGTTCCCAGCTATTGGTTACGGTCTTCATTACGAATACGGTCTGTTCCGTCAGTCTTTTGATGATGGGCGTCAACAAGAAGCACCAGATGCATGGTGTGGTGTAGAAGGTTACCCATGGGAAGTGGCTCGTCCAGATTTCGCTCAAAACGCAGGTTTTTACGGTCATGTAGAAACACATATTGTTGATGGTGAAGAGAAACGCCGTTGGATTCCTGGAATGTCAGTAGAAGGCATGCCTTGGGATTTACCAATTGTAGGCTATGAAAGTGATACGGTGTACCCACTACGTTTATGGGAATGTCGTGCAAAAGCACCGTTTAGCTTAGCTAGTTTTAACAATGGTGATTACTTTGAAGCGCAACATGCTCTGATTGATGCGGGTAACGTAACGAAAGTCTTGTATCCGAATGATAACCATGAAAAAGGCAAAACACTGCGTTTAATGCAGCAGTACTTCCATTGTGCCTGTTCTATTGCGGATATTCTGCGTCGCCATGACGCAGCAGGTCATAAGATTGAAGATCTTCCAAAATATGAAACGATCCAATTAAACGATACACACCCAACGATCGGTATTCCTGAGTTGATGCGTATTTTAATGGATGAGCGTAATTTAACATGGGATGCGGCTTGGGCTATTTGTTCTAAGACGTTTGCTTATACAAACCATACCTTACTTCCTGAAGCTCTAGAAACATGGAGCGAATCGTTAATTTCGCGATTGCTTCCTCGTCATATGGAAATCATTTATCAGATTAACTATTTATTCTTAGAAGGCGTTAAACTTAAGTGGCCGGGCGATGTAAATAAACTACGTAAGCTTTCAATTATTGAAGAAGGCACTCACCGAATGGTGCGTATGGCGAATTTATGTGTTGTTTCTTCTTACGCGGTAAATGGCGTAGCTGCACTTCACTCTGAATTAGTTAAGCGTGATTTATTCCCAGAATTTAATGAATATTTCCCAGGTAAATTAACGAATGTAACGAACGGCGTAACGCCTCGTCGTTGGTTGAAGTTCTGTAATCCAGGTCTTTCTAACTTGATTTCAACTAAGATTGGTAATAACTGGCCAGCAGATTTAGATCAATTGCGTGATATCGCAAAATTTGCCGATGACGCTAAATTCCAAAAAGATTTCATGGCGGTTAAGAAGCAAAACAAACAACGTTTAGCTGATTGGGTTCAAGAGAACATGGGTATTGAATTAAATACTGATGCTATTTTTGATGTTCAAATCAAACGTCTGCACGAATACAAACGTCAGCATTTAGATTTGCTAAACATTCTTTCTCTATACCACCGTATTTTGAATGAACCTGGTTTTGATATGCACCCACGAGTGTTCTTCTTTGCAGCAAAAGCCGCACCGGGTTATCACTTAGCAAAAGAGATCATCTTTGCTATTAATAAAGTGGCAGAGAAAGTAAATAACGATCCTCGCGTGTCTGATTTCTTAAAAGTTGTCTTCATTCCTGATTACCGTGTGAGCATGGCTGAAATCATCATTCCAGCCGCTGACGTGTCTGAGCAAATCTCTACCGCAGGTAAAGAAGCATCGGGTACGGGAAACATGAAGATGGCCTTAAACGGTGCATTGACTGTCGGTACGATGGATGGTGCAAACGTTGAGATCCGTGAAGAAGTGGGTGATGAAAATATCTTTATCTTCGGTCTTGATGTTGATGAAGTCGAAGCGCTAAAAGCATCAGGTTACAACCCGTATAAATATTATGAAGCAGATTCATTACTGCAAGCATCGTTAGATCTTCTTGCGGGTGATGAGTTTACTCCAGGTAAAGTGGGTCTACTATCTGCAATTCGTGACAACTTACTTTACGGCGGTGATCCTTACCTTGTATTGGCGGATTTTGCAGATTATGTTCGTGCTCAAAATGAGATTGATGCGGCATATCGTGATCAAAAACAGTGGGCGAAAATGGCTATTTTAAACACTGCTCTTGTTGGTAAATTCAGTTCAGACCGTAGTATCCGTGATTATGTAAATAACATCTGGAAACTAGAAGCGGTAAAACGTTAATTTGATTCAGAAATAGATAAATGAGGGCAGTGTTATGCTGCCCTTGGAGAAAGCGATGAAAGAGAATAATGTACTACATAAAATCGCAGAGCAGGCTGGGCTAGCAAATAGTTACATAAGCGCTTGGGGCGATGAAGCAAAAGTCAGTGACGAGACCTTAACTTGTTTACTGGCTTCTTTAGGTTATGACACCAAAAATGATAAAACTCTGCTTAGTTCTTCTGAAAAAATGCAGAAAAAAGACGTGTTAGCACCAGTCAAAGTCATTAGAGACAGTGACCCTTTACACGTTGAAATGCAGTTAGGTAAAAGTGCACGTATTAGCGAATTCAGTTGGAAAGTAACGACTGAAGAGGGTGAAATCCTTGAGGGGTATTTACAGTCTCAAGTTGTTGCTGATGAGCGTGATAACGGCGGTGTATTATTATTTTCTCTGCCTGTATTACCTTGGGGTTACCACACATTAGAAATTATTCGTAAACGCCGTAAAACGCCGTATGTAATGACATTGATTGTCACTCCAAAAGCGTGTTTTAAGCAAGAAGCGATTAATGAAGGTAAAAAAATGTGGGGGCCAAGCGTCCAGTTATACACATTAAGAACCTCTCATAACTGGGGTATTGGTGATTTTGGTGACCTAAAACAGTTAGTGGGTGATATTGCAAACCGTGGTGGTGATTTTGTTGGTCTAAATCCAATTCACTCATTGTTTCCTGCAAATCCTGAAGGCGCAAGTCCATACAGCCCATCATCACGTCGTTGGTTGAATATTCTATACATTGATGTGTGTTCAGTGCCTGAATTTGCATTATGTAATCAAGCTCAAGAATTAGTGGGTAGTGCTGAATTCCAACAACGATTGAATGAAGCGCGTCAATCTCATTGGGTGAACTACACTGAAGTGTCGTCACTTAAAATGAGAGTACTTCCTTTCCTTTTTGAAGAATTTAAAGCACGCCATATAGATAAAAATAGTGCACGTGCTGATGCGTTTTTAGCGTTTGTTGAAGAGGGCGCAGAAAGCTTACTTCATCAGGCTGCTTTTGATGCACTTCATAATAAACTTTATACACAAGATCAAAGTATTTGGGGTTGGCCTGTTTTCCCAAGTGAGCTTCAGCATTTTGATAATAAACAAGTTCAGCAATTTATTACGGATAACCGTGATCAAGTTGATTTGTACATGTACTTACAGTGGGTTGCCTTTACTCAAATTAATGATGTTCAGCAATTTGCTGAAGGTAAAGGTATGGACGTAGGTCTTTATCGTGATTTGGCCGTAGGTGTTGCGGATTCAGGTTCGGAAACATGGGCTGACCATGGCAACTTATGTTTAGATGTTAGCATTGGCGCTCCACCTGATATTTTAGGTCCTCTAGGCCAAAACTGGGGTTTACCACCATTAAATCCACATGCATTAAAAGCAACGGCTTACGATGCATATATTGAATTACTTCGCGCAAATATGAAAGCGTGTGGTGCATTACGTATTGACCACGTATTAGGTTTATTACGTTTGTGGTGGATCCCAAAAGGTGAAGACGCGACAAAGGGTGCGTACATGTACTACCCTGTGGAAGATATGTTATCCATTCTTGCTTTAGAAAGCCATCGTCATCAATGTTCTGTTATTGGTGAAGATCTTGGTACTGTGCCTGATGAGATTGTTGATTTATTAGCGGATGCAGGTATTCATTCTTATAAAGTTTTCTTCTTTGAAACAGCAAAAGATGGTGGATTCTATTCTCCAACGCATTACCAAGAACAATCGATGTCAGCATTATGTACTCATGATATGCCGACATTACGTGGATTCTGGCATTGTGATGATTTAAAAATGGGCGAAGAAATTGGCCTTTATCCTGACCCTGAACAATTGAAAGAATTATTTCAAACTCGTGCAGAGTCAAAGCAAGAAATTTTAAATAGTGTTGATTTTCATGGTTTCCTTCCTGAAAGAGTTGGGCGTGATGCCTCTTATGTGCCTATGGATAGACATCTGAGTGATGCACTCCAATATCATTTGGCAGCAGGATCGAGCACGCTTCTCAGTTTACAGCTTGAAGATTGGCTAGAAATGGATAAACCAGTTAACATACCGGGAACTGTTGATGAATATCCAAACTGGCGTCGTAAGTTATCAATTACCTTGGATGAATTATTTAATCGCCAAGCTGTTAATGAACTAACTAAGCGCATAACTGAAATTCGAGCTCAAGCTAGCCGAAAATAATAGGAGTATTTACGTTGAACTTACTTGTTGAACGTAAAGAAAAGGACATTTACATGCAGCTCGAAAGGGCTGCGTTTTCAGATCCGTTTTCTTTTCTAGGTCCACAATATCAATCAAATCACATCGCATTGCGGGTTTGGCTTCCAGGAGCCACTTCGGTAAGTGTTCGCCTCTCTCTACATTCAGACAATCTATTAACGCCAGATCCTTTGCTTTCTGGTGCATTCGTCTTAAATGATTCACTTGATCTTACTAATACTCACTACCAGTTAGTTGTTGATTGGAATGGTGCAGAGCAAGTGATTGATGACCCATATCAATATCATAATATATCACCGACAGACGCTGAAGCTCATACCCCAAAAGAAATGTATAACCACTTAGGTGCGCATTTAATGACGGTAGAGCGAGGTAATAAGCATATACAAGGTGTACGCTATGTCGTGTTTGCGCCTAATGCATCTTCTGTTAGCGTAATTGGTGATTTCAACCAATGGGACGGACGTCGTCACTTAATGCAACGCATTGATAATGGACTTTGGGTACTATTTATTCCTGAACAAAGCGCTGGGACTAAATATAAATTTGAGCTAAAAGGTCCAAGTGGGGAAGCATTACCTCATAAAATGGATCCATTTGGTGCTTATAATGAGCAATACCCTTCATTTGCTTCTGTGGTGTATGACCAAAAAGAATATCAGTGGCAAGACTCCTCATGGCAAACTCGTCCTGTAACTCAAAAGCAAAAGGAAGCACTTTCGTTTTATGAATTGCATGCAGGTTCATGGAAGCGAAATGAACAAGGTGATTTTTTAACCTACCGTGAATTAGCAGAACAATTAATCCCTTATATTGTAGATATGGGGTATACCCACATTGAGTTAATGCCTGTTTCAGAGCATCCATTTTATGGATCATGGGGTTATCAACCAATTGGCTTATTCTCTCCGACGAGTCGTTTTGGTACACCTGATGATTTCAAATTCTTTGTTGATCAGTGTCACCAAGCGGGTATCGGTATTGTTCTTGATTGGGTTCCTGCCCACTTCCCATCAGATTCACACGGTTTAGCGAATTTTGATGGAACGTCATTGTTTAATGATCCAGATCCTCGCCGTGGTTGGCATAATGATTGGCAGAGTTTTATTTATAACTATGACCAACAACACGTGCGCGAATTCTTAGTTTCAAATGCACTGTATTGGTTTGAACACTTCCATATCGATGGCTTACGTGTTGATGCGGTTGCGTCAATGCTTTACCTTGATTATTCACGTGAAGATGGTGAGTGGATCCCTAATTGGGATGGCGGAAACCATAACCACGGTGCAATCGCGTTGTTAAAATGGATGAATGAAGAAGTGTATTCTCATTATCCAAATGCAATGACTATTGCCGAAGAATCAACTGCATTCCCTGGCGTGTCTGCACCAACATTTGATGGTGGTTTAGGTTTTGGCTTTAAATGGAATATGGGGTGGATGCACGATAGCCTGAGTTATATTCAAGAAGATCCAATTCACAGACGTTATCATCATGACACCATTACTTTCCCAATGGTATACGCATTTAGTGAAAACTATGTGTTATCACTTTCTCATGATGAAGTCGTGTATGGCAAAGGATCTATTTTAGATAAAATGCCAGGTGATGAGTGGCAAAAAACGGCGAACATGAGAGCCTATATGGGTTATATGTATGGTCAGCCAGGTAAAAAACTCAACTTTATGGGCGCTGAAATTGCTCAAAGTGCTGAATGGGATCATGACAGTCAATTACAATGGTTCTTAACGCAGTTTGAACGTCATTCAGGCATGCAATCTTTAGTCCGTGATTTGAATAAGCTGTACACATCAGAACCTGCGTTATATCAGAACGATTGCAATCCTGTTGGTTTTGAATGGCGTTTACAAGATGAAGCGGAAATGAGTGTACTTGCTCATGAACGTTTGGGTGATAATGGCGAGCGTATTTTGGTTGTGAGTAACTTCACTCCTGCACCAAGAGAAAATTTCCGTTTAGGAATGCCAATTTCTGGGGAGTATGAACTAATCCTTAATAGTGATGCTAATGTTTATGGTGGCAGCGGCTATGACATCATTAGTGAAGTGAAAACTGAAGAAGTAGAATCTCAAGGTTTACCACTATCTATCTCACTCACTCTTCCTCCATTGTCGACAATGTTTTATCGTTTGAAGTAATAATTAAGTTTTTCGTAATAAAAATCCCTGAATAATTATGTTATTCAGGGATTTTTCATTGCTCGCTTATTCTGGCAATAAATACTCATCAAACCCAATTTTAGTCAATTTTTCAAAGGCTTGCCAAACATCATCGGGAATATCCTGTGCTTCTTGATATCCTAATGTTGGGTATACTTTTAAGCGATGTAATTCACCTAGAATAATACTAGCGACATGATCAAATGTGACCTCTTCTGTAGGGTAATTTACAAAAGTAATATTAGGCGATGAAATACAGAATTCGATATCGGCCCAGTTTTTTAAGAAAGTGGCGAGTAACCTCCTCTCCATATATGGTTTCTGAACCAAAAGAAGAGAATTAATCGAAATATTTTTTTCTTTCAATAATGCTTGAGTGAAAAATATGTTTTCGCCGGTATTTGTTGCCTTTGTTTCGACAAGAATAGCGGAAGAGGGCACGCCCATATCTTTAGCTACATGTGCAAAGGTTTCTGCTTCACTTAGCGTAAATAAACCTTCAGTAGCTCGACCTTGAGCACCAGAGAAAATTAATAATGGAGCATAACCATCAAGATATAGCTGTGCAGCATGTTCAGCAACACGTAAATCATAGCTACATAAGACAAAAATAGCGTCGCTTTTACTTATTGGTTGGCTCAGTAAATGGTAATCCCACACTAGTTGCAATTGTTGAAAAAGTGACCGTTGCATATAACACCTCTGTGATTATATAAGTGACTGAATAATTGCACATCGTTTAATATTGAGGCAAATTATATTATTTAGTCTGTAATACTGTATTTTGGTTTTGTGTCTTTTATGTTAACGCAAAGTTAACTTGAAGGTGGTAAAGATTGAGCTGATGCACATTATTGGTTGAATCTTTTTTGTAAACAAATTGAAGTTACATGTATCACAGTTTTGTAATCCAAATGTGTTAAGTTAATCCCATAATAAACAGATATAAGTAATATTTTTAATAATTACTATTTTAATTATAAAAGTTGGAGAGAAAATGGCTGGTGTATTAGGAATGATTTTGGCTGGAGGTGAAGGCTCACGTCTTCGTCCGTTAACAGAGTCACGTACAAAACCTGCAGTACCGTTTGGTGGTAGCTATCGTTTAATCGATTTTGCCTTAAACAATTTTGTAAATGCAGATTTAATGCGTATTTATGTATTGACTCAGTTTAAGTCACAATCATTATTCCAACATATGAAAAAAGGTTGGAATGTAAATGGAATTACCGATCGCTTTATTGACCCTGTTCCTGCGCAAATGCGTACAGGTAAACGTTGGTACGAAGGTACTGCGGATGCGATTTATCAAAACATTAGCTTTATTGAAGCATCAGATCCTGAACACGTATGTATTTTTGGTTCTGATCATATTTATAAGATGGATATTCGACAAATGCTCGATTTCCATAAGAAGAAACAAGCAGCTCTGACTGTTTCTGCACTTCGTATGCCAGCGAAAGACGCGACTGGCTTTGGTGTTATCGAAGTAGACGAAAAAGGGAAAATGATTGGTTTTGAAGAAAAACCAGCGAATCCAAAATGTATTCCAGGCCAACCAGGTATTGCATTGGTCTCAATGGGTAACTACATCTTTGAATCAGAAAGCCTATGTAAAGAGCTAAAGATAGATGCTGAGCTTGAAGATTCTTCACATGACTTTGGTAAGGACATCATTCCAAAAATGTTCCCAGAAGGGAATGTGTATGTTTATGATTTTAGTACCAATCATATTACGGGTGAAAAAGAAGAAGTTTACTGGCGTGATGTAGGTACGATTGAGTCGTACTGGGAAGCGCACATGGATCTTCTTAAGAAAGATGCTCCATTCTCTCTCTACAACCGTAAATGGCCGCTTCATACATATTACCCGCCACTTCCACCTGCGACATTCACAGATTCTGACAATGGCCGAGTTCAAATCATTGACAGTTTAGTGTGTGGTGGCAGTTACGTCCGTGGTTCTCGTATTGAGAAATCGGTACTTGGTTTCCGTAGTAACATCGCTTCTGCGTGTGATATTAGTGAAAGTATTCTTCTGGGTGATGTAAAAATCGGTAAAGGCTGTGTTTTACGCCGAGTTATCGTAGATAAAGGCGTAGATATAGCCCCAGGAACTGAAATTGGTGTTAATCTTCAAGAAGATAAGAAGATATATCATGTTTCAGATGAGGGTATAGTCGTTATCCCTAAAGGAGTGAGAATTGGTTACTAAGACGCTTTCAATTTTATTTGTAGCATCTGAGGTTGAAGGGTTGATTAAAAGTGGAGGCTTGGCAGACGTTGCCAAGGCTCTGCCTAAGTCTCTTAAAAAGTTAGGGCATAAAGTTAACATCGCGATGCCTGCCTATAAGTCGATTTCAGGCCGAGATGCCGCTGATATTATACTGGAAACAACATTAACGCACTGGCCACATACGCAGTATCAAGTTAGATCGTTAGAAGTGGATGGCATTTCGGTGTTTGGTATTGAGTGTGCTGAGTATTTTGATCGTGCAGAAATGTATGGTGAAAATAACCAAGCGTATTCTGATAATGGTGAACGATTTGCTTTTTTCAGCGCTGCTTGTCTTGATATGCTGCCAAAGCTTAATGTTCAACCTGACGTTATTCATGCGAATGATTGGCATACCGGATTAGTCCCATATCTGCTGAAAAAACGTTACGAAAATGATGCTTTCTTTTCACATACTCGTTCCGTTTTATCTGTACATAATGCCGTGTTTAAAGGCATTTTTAATTATGATGACATTGCATGTCTTTCTGAGTTTAAAGCACATTATGTGCCTGAAGCAGCAGTAAGCCACAGCCATATAAGTATGCTAAAAGCCGGTGTTCTGTGTGCGGATAAAATTAATGCAGTAAGCCCTACTTATGCAAAAGAGTTACTTACAGAACTCGGTTCTCATGGCATGGCTGTTGATTTTCAATCAAGAGAGTCAGACCTGTTTGGGATCCTAAACGGGTGTGATTATAGTGAGTGGAGCCCAGAAGTAGACAGCTTTATACCTAAACAGTTTAAAGCAAACCGCATTAGTATGGTTCGTGGTAAGAAGGCATGCAAATCAGTACTACAAGAAGACGTTAATTTGCCTCAAAGAGACGTTGCAATGTATGGCATGGTTTGTCGTTTGACTCACCAGAAAGGCATTCACTACTTGTTACCTATTTTAGAACAGTTCTTAAAGAATGATGTTCAAGTGGTTATTGTTGGCACTGGTGACCCTGTTCTAGCTAATCAATTGGCTGAAATTGCAGCGTTACATAGTGATAAATTTGCTTTTGTTGAAGCGTACAATAATAAGTTAGCTCATTGGGTTGAAGCAGCATCTGATTTCTTCTTAATGCCATCAGAGTTTGAACCATGTGGATTAAATCAAATTTATAGCATGGCTTATGGAACATTACCTATTGTTCGTGAAGTTGGTGGTCTTAAAGACAGTGTAACTGACTACGACAGTGATATTGATAATGCCACAGGGTTTAGTTTTAAAAATCCAGAGCCTGTAGAATTGTTATTAGTATTAATGCGTTCTCTATTACTTTATAGCCAAAACCTAAATGAAATAAAACGTGTGCAATTACATGCAATGAAGCAAGATTTCAGCTGGGATAACGCGGCGGAAAAATACGTAGAAATGTACGTATCTTAATTCACGTTTTAGGTATACTCAAAGGAAAGGCTTAGGTCTTTCCTTTTTTATTTCTATATCCATACATAATGGATAATTAATCCGTATAGAAGTTTAATAAATTTGAGTTGAAATTGTATCTTAGTGTAAGTTGGGTATAGAATAGCCCTCTTTACTGGCTAGGTATCGAATTGTGATTTCAAAATTACCTAAATGGGTCGAATACGGCACTTTTTTTCTGGCGTTGTTAGCTGGAATTACTAACTCAGTGGGCTTGCTGGGTTTTCAACATCAATCTATTTCGCATCTTTCAGGGACCGCTACTCTACTAGGTACACAACTACTTGGTTTTAATGATCAAACGTGGCATTTACTTTTTATTATATTCAGTTTTATTTTAGGCTCATCGTTAAGTAGCCTGATTGTTGGTTGTACCGCACTTAAACTAGGGCGACGTTATAATTTCGCGCTTATGATTGAAAGTTTACTATTGTTTGCTGCAATGTTTGTATTAAAAGAGGGTAGTCAATGGGGGCATTATTTTGCATCCGCTGCATGTGGCTTACAAAATGGTTTAGTAACAACATACAGCGGTGCCGTAGTTAGAACAACCCATGTGACAGGTGTATTAACGGATCTTGGTATCATGTTTGGTATGAAATTAAAGGGTGAACCGATCCATCATCGTCGATTAGCTCTTTATTTATTCATCGCTTTTGGTTTTGTATTTGGTGGTGTAATTGGCGGTTATTTTTATCCATCATTAGGGATCAATACACTAGCGATACCTGCTACATTATGTGCTTTATTGGCACTTTCTTATTCTATTTATTTGTACCAACATAAAGATCATCAATAAGTTTAGTGAATCAATGTCTAAATAAAAAATGGCAGCTAATTTAGCTGCCATTTTTAGTTTTATTTCTTAGTATTGATTAAGAATTTGATGTTTGAACTAGTGGTTTATATGGATTATCCGCTTTACGACAAGCCGCAGTAGTGAATAGAACATCAGTTGAACTATTCAATGCTGTTTCTGCTGAATCTTGTACCACACCGATAATAAAGCCGATAGCAACCACTTGCATTGCCACTTCGTTTGGAATACCAAATAGGCTACATGCTAATGGAATAAGTAGTAGTGAGCCACCGGCAACACCTGATGCACCACACGCCGAAACAGCAGCAACTAAACTAAGTAATAGAGCTGTTGGTAAATCAACGGCAACACCTGATGTATGTACAGCGGCAAGTGTCAGTACTGTAATGGTAATTGCCGCTCCGGCCATGTTGATTGTCGCACCCAATGGAATTGATACAGAATAAGTATCTTTATGTAGGTTCAAACGCTCACATAATGCCATGTTTACAGGAATGTTTGCGGCAGAACTTCGAGTAAAGAATGCCGTTACACCACTTTCACGTAAGCATAAGAAAACGAGTGGATATGGGTTACGTTTGGTACGAATAAATACAATCAATGGGTTAACAATTAAGGCAATAATTGCCATTGAACCAAGTAAAACGGCTAATAGGTGAGAATAACCTGCTAATGCATCAAAACCAGTTTCTGCGAAAGTACTTGCAACAAGGCCAAAAATACCAATAGGGGCAAAACGGATAACCACAGTTACAATGTTTGAAATACAGTTTGAAAGGTCAATGAATACTTTTTTTGTTGCATCAGATGCAGAGTGTAAACCTAAACCAAGCGCAACGGCCCAGCCTAAGATACCGATAAAGTTACCTGTCATTAATGCATTAATTGGATTATCAATAATTTTAAATAATAAAGTATACAACACTTCCATAATGCCTTCAGGTGCACTATTGGTTGCAGCATCAGTGACTAAAGATAAGGTTGTCGGAAAAATGAAACTCATAGTGACGGCAGTTAGTGATGCACAAAAGGTTCCGATTAAATATAAAACAACAACGGGCTTCATATTTGAGTCTTGGCCTCGTTTTTGGTTTGCTATTGAAGACGCAACAAGAATAAAGACAAGAATAGGAGCAACCGCTTTTAATGCGCTAACAAATAATTGACCAAAAAGGCCGGCAGAAACTGCGGTTTCTGGTGAAAGAGTGGCAAGAGCAACACCTGCTACAATACCAATTAATATTTGTATAACGATGTTTGTATTCATCATTCGAACGAGTAATGGTTGGGGCTGGGCTTGTTGCGGCATATTAAATTCCTTTAATTTAGTACTACGTACATCTTATCTGATGCTTATGCGAAAGATAGTAACATTATTGTCTATTTTTTTGCACTAACTTGTTAAAGACTTCTTTTAAAATGCCGATAACTTATAGAATTTACGTGTTACAGATATAATTGTTGGTGATAATATCAGTGCAATCATTAGGTGAGTGATGTTTATGAGTGGAATGCTAAATAGTGTGGATCAAAGAACCCAGCTTGTGGGTCAAAACCGATTGGAATTGTTGCTTTTTAAGCTTAACACGACTCAAATTTTTGCTATTAATGTTTTTAAAGTAAAAGAGATATTAAAGGTTCCAAAGTTAACTAAATTACCCGGTTCTCATTATCATATTTCTGGGGTAGCGAGTTTACGTGGAGAATCTGTCCCTGTGATTGATTTACGTGGTGCCATTGGAATGAAACCAATGGGTAAGGATGAAGAAAGTACATTAATCATTACGGAATATAACCGTAGCATTCAGGGCTTTTTAGTTGGTCAGATTCAAAATATTATTAATACGACATGGGCTGATATTCTGCCGCCACCAAAAGCGGTGGGTCGCCATAACTACCTTACTGCGATTACTCAGGTTGAAGTTGAACCCAATACGACCCGTATTGTTGAAATTATTGATGTTGAAAAAGTACTTGCAGAGATAATTGAATATGACATTTCAATTTCTGATGGTGTTTTAGACCAAGAATTAGTTCGTCATATGTATGGGCGCAAAGTACTTATTGTTGATGATTCAAGTACGGCACGAACTCAAGTTAGAAATACACTCGAGCAACTTGGTTTGGAAGTTATTGAAAGAACTGATGGGCGACAAGCTCTTGAGCTGTTAAAGGGGTGGTGTGATGAAGGTAAAGTCATTAATGATGAAATATTATTAATGATAACAGATGCTGAAATGCCAGAAATGGATGGCTATAGACTGACTCATGAAATCAGAAATGACACGAGGATGCATGACCTGTTTATTACGTTAAATACCTCATTAAGTGGTAGCTTTAATAATGCAATGGTACAGAAAGTGGGCTGTGATCGTTTTATTTCTAAGTTTCAGCCAGATCTCATTGTTGGTGTAGTACAAGAACGATTAGCTCAGATTATTTAGTTATTTTTATTAGTTTGATGTTGTATTCAATTTATTTTAATCATCATAATACGGGCATAGTCATACTAAATGTGACAAGTTTGTTGTTTTTTGGTATTGTTTTAACGGTTCCGTGACATTGGAGCGTAGAACAAGACGCTTTGTCTTTTACACACCATTTATAAGGTAGTTTGTTCGTATATGATCTGGATTACATCCAAGTTAATAATTACGCTGATGGTTTTAGCGTATAGGACATATCACAAAGGACGTGTAAAATCTGAAATTGAGTAAGATCAGTTTTAGTCAATGGTTCAAAAAGGAGGCTTAATCGCCTCCTTTTTTATTACTATTTTTACTAAAATACCTTTATTCGGCGTTAAATATAGCAATAGATAATGGTGATAGACTGTAATCAAAAACAGCGTGTTTTGGTGTTACTTGAGTATGCTGAGTATTACAAACTAATGACCAACGAGAGTATTTCTTTGGTTTTGGTAGGTCAAAACGAGTTGGAATATTTGATTGGTTGATCATGATGAGTAGCTCTTTATCGCCATCATATATATTAAGATGAAGAGATAATGATTCTGCACCATGCCAATCAGCATGAGTCATATTATTTCCTTTGGGTGTATACCATGCGACCTTTTGTTTCGATCGGCTTGTACCACTAAAGGCATTGATTATAGGGGTCATGTGAGTTTGTCGGGCTTGGATCATATCTGATAGCCACATCTTAAACTCTTGTTCGGTTTTATTTAAATCCCAATTAACCCAGCTAATATCACTGTCTTGGCAGTAAGCATTGTTATTACCTTGCTGACTGTGTGAGCAAGCATCTGCAGCTAAAAGGTGAGGGATCCCAAAACTAAATAATAAGGTTGTCATCATATTACGTTTTTGTTTTTCACGAACAGCAATAATTCTTGGGTTATCAGTCGGCCCTTCTACACCATAGTTATCTGAACGATTGTCACCATGACCGTCACGGTTTTCTTCACCATTGGCAAGGTTATGTCGTTCTTTGTAACTGACAAGATCCTGAAGTGTAAATCCGTCATGGTAGCTTACATAGTTAACTGGTAATTTATGAGGCCAGCGTGAAGCACTAATAAGATCACGAGATCCCATTAAACGAGTAGCGATGGATTTTAAGTAGTTTTGTTCACCACGCCAAAAGCTCTTTGCTGTATCACGGTATTTATCACTACACTCATTCCAACCATCAGGAAACTGACCAACTTGGTAACCGTTAGGACCAATGTCCCAAGGTTCTGCAATTAATTTAATCTTTTGAAGTGTAGGATCTTGAGCTACGGCTTTAAAGAACGGGTTATTCGGATTAAATTGATCGTATTCACGACCTAATGTTGCCGCTAAATCAAAACGGAATCCATCAATATGATATTGTTCAACCCAGTAGCGTAATGTATCCATTATAAGATTTAAGCTAGGTTGATGTGTAATATCTATCGTATTACCACATCCCGTATAATTCGTATATTTACCATGGTGATGTAAATAATAATCTTGGTCTAATCCTTTTAAATTAAAGGTAGTACCACCGTCTCCACCTTCCGCAGTATGGTTATAGACGACATCGAGAATCACTTCAATGTTGTTTTTATGAAGCTCTCGAATTGCTGTTTTTAATTCAGTAACCGCATCATTACGAGCATATCTAGGATCTGGCGCCATAAATGCTATTGGATTATAGCCCCAGTAATTGACCATACCCATTTCAAGTAAATGAGGCTCATGCATACAAGCAGCGACGGGTAGTAATTGAACGCTTGTTATTCCTTGCTGCTTTAAATGTGCGATATTTGCGGGATCGGCTAAACCAAGATAAGTGCCACGAACTTCTTTATCTACGTCTGAATTTAATAATGTAAACCCTTTCACATGGGTTTCTAATAAAATGGTCTCAGAACGAGGGACTTTTGGTTGTGGTGTGTTTTCCCAATCAAAAAAATCATTAATTACAACACATTGTGCCAATGTCCAGCTTTGTTCTGCAGTATAGGGAACTTGGTAATGAGGTGTGTTTTTTAAGGATTTTGCGTATGGGTCAAGTAAAAGTAGCTCTTCTTGGTTTTGAATTATTTTAAAAGCATAAGTTGTGTTTTCAGTGATATTCTCGAGGAAGATATATTTGATAGAACCATATTCTTCGGTGAATTGATATTCATGATAAGTATCATCCTCATTAAAAATGATTAATGATATCGGGAACTTTGATGCATGGTGTACAGAAAAATTACACCCATCAGAAGTTAATGTCGCCCCTAGGGGGTACGGGAAAGCATGATGTGTGTTCACAATATTCCTCTTACTTAATAAACAACAAAAGCCCAATTCGCTGTTGGGCTTTTTATAATTGAATAATGTAGGTTAAGCGCCGGCTTCTTTATAGAGCCTTTGGCATGCTTTCCCATCACCACGGAATAAATGGCAACGGTGTGCGGGAATTCCCACAGAGAAGGCGTCACCAGCCTCAATTAATGCAGTATCAGGTACACGGTATATCATATCGGCATCGGCATCTTCAATTGTTAAATAAATTTGTGTTTCATATCCCAATTTTTCAACAACAAGTACTTCGCCTTTAATTACGGCATCGCCATTCTCGGCAGATACTAAGTGTTCAGGTCGTACCCCTAGTGACATTCTTTCACCACGAGTTACGTGTGTACCGTCCACAGGAACCCAGAATGAGGTTCCATTTTTGAATTGTACTTTGACTTGATTTTTCTCAACATCTTCAATGAAAACACTGATAAAGTTCATTTTAGGAGAACCAATAAAACCAGCAACAAAACGGTTTTTTGGATAGTGATACAACTCTAATGGTGCACCAACTTGAGATACATAACCGCCATCTAATACAACGATTTTTTCTGCCATTGTCATTGCCTCTACCTGATCGTGTGTTACGTAGATCATGGTACAGTTCAATTTCTTATGTAATTTAGCTATTTCGATACGCATTTGTACTCGTAATGCCGCATCAAGATTGGACAATGGTTCATCAAGTAGGAAAACATCAGGTTGAGAAACCAAAGTACGGCCAATTGCAACACGTTGACGTTGACCGCCAGAAAGTGCCTTTGGTTGGCGTTCGAGTAAATGACCTAATTGCAGAATATCGGCAGCATGGTCTACACGTTTTTTTATTTCACTTTTATCTGCTTTAGCTAATTTAAGCCCAAATGACATATTATCAAATAAGTTTAAGTGTGGATAAAGAGCATAAGATTGGAAGACCATGCCAACACCACGCTTAGAAGGCTCAACATCATTCATGCGTTTGTCACCCATGTATAAGTCGCCTGATGTAATGTCTTCTAAACCTGCAATACAGCGTAATAAAGTTGATTTACCACAGCCAGATGGCCCTACAAATACAACAAACTCACCCGAGTTTATTTCTAAATCAACATTTTTCGATATTTTAACGTCGCCATAGGATTTGCAAACGTTGCGTAAAGTGACACTCGTCATTGTGTCCATCCTCTATTTAATTTTGAATAATAGTAGCTGTTAGCTTTATGGTGCCATTCTTCAGGAAAATGCTTCTTACGTCATCCTCCTCCTCCTGTTTTTTTCTGGGGGAGTAGGGGGGAGGAGTACCTAGATCACATTTTTGATAAATAGCGATGGAGTTCAAATTTTTTTTAAATTTCAATGTGATAAAGATCTCTCTTTGGGCTTGTTTTGTGATGTGGCTCAATCATTATTCTGGTTGAGTTCACGCTTTTTGCTGACTAATACAAGGGCGTAGGGATTAGGAGGATGAATTTAGGCGGTTTATTAATGAAAATACACTTGAAAATTGAGTCATCATCTATTTTTACTTCAACCCTACGGATGATTCGCTAATTATAAAAGGAAGGATTCACAATGAAAAAAGTCCTCAGTACTGTCGCGCTATGCACAATGGCAGCTCTTGGTTCAATTAACGCTTCTGCTGCAATCGAAGAAGGTCAACTTACTATTTGGTTGACTGGCGATAAATCTTATGAAGGTATGGCTGAAGTAGGCAAACGATTTGAAGAAGATACCGGAATTAAAGTAACCGTAGCTTTTCCTGATAAAGCAGAAGAAAAATTTGCACAGGTAGCGGCGGCTGGTGATGGCCCAGATATGATTTTCTATGCACATGACCGCTTTGGTGGTTTTGCAGAAGCGGGTCTTTTGGCTGAAATTAAGCCTTCAGAAGAATTGAAATCTGAGATCGTTGACTTTGCATGGGATGCCGTATCTTATAAAGGCAAAACAATCGCATACCCAATTGCGATTGAATCGGTTTCATTAATTTACAATAAAGCATTAATTAAATCGCCACCAAAAAACTGGGAAGATATTCCAGCATTAGATAAAGAACTAATGACTAAAAACCAAAAAGCCATTATGTGGCCTTTACGTGGCGGTGCTTATTTTACTTGGCCTCTACTGGCTGCTGATGGTGGGTATGCCTTTAAGAAAACAGCAGACGGCTATGACATTAAAAACGCAGGTGTAAACCAAAAAGGCGTTCAAGATGCGATGGGCTTTATTGAGAAGATGGTAAAAGATAAAACCATTTCTGCCGATATGGATTATTCAGTTGCTGAATCTGAATTTGTAAAAGGCAATGTTGCAATGATAATTAACGGTCCTTGGGGCTGGGCGAACATCGAGAAAGCGGGTATTGATTATGGTGTAACTACGTTACCTAAATTCCACGGTCAAGCATCGAAACCATTCGTTGGCGTTTGGGTTGGTGGGATCAGTGCGGTGTCTCCAAACAGAGACCTTGCAGTGGAATTTTTTGAAAACTACCTACTTACTGATGAAGGTCTAAAAAGCTTGAATGATGATAAGCCACTAGGTGCTGTTGCATTAAATTCATATCAGAAACAACTAGGAAATGATCCTCGTATCGCCGCGACAATGGATAATGCAATGAATGGCGAAATTATGCCTAACATTCCACAATTCACAACGTTCTGGTACAGCATGGAAGAAGCTCTTGGCAACGTGGTTGATGGTCGTCAAATGATTAATGAAGCATTGGCCGCAGCAGAACAACGCATGACTAAGTAGTAAATCTAAAATAATAGAGGGGAAATGTTCTTCCCCTCTTTAATATGTTAACTGAATAATATTATTGGCATATACCCACTTGAGTAAGTTTTTTAATTATCATTAATTGACTTACTAGGTTGGTATTTTTAAAAGGTCTTGGAGTTTATGACAACAGCAGTCGCTTCGCATACAAATTATAAATCATTAGTAAAATGGGGACTATTGTCTGCTATTGCTGCGATAAATGGCTACGTATGCGTACTTATGTATTCTCGTGGTGAAACTGCATTTGCAATGTTAACACTGGTATTAACATCGCTAGCCGTTTATGTGTTTGGCAGTAAAAAAACGTATGCTCATCGCTATACCTTCCCTGGTATTGCAGGCATGATTTTATTCATTATTTTTCCGTTAGTTTATACCATTGGATTAGCATTCACGAACTATAGTGCAACCAATCAGGTGACATTAGAGCGAGCACAAATTGTTCATTTATCAAAAACCTTTCAAAGTGGAAAGAGCTATAAATTTGAATTAATGAATCAGGGCAATGGTTATGCATTAACGATTAAAGATTCAGGTGAATTATTAGCAACTGAAACCTTTGATTTAGCTGAGGCTGTTGAGCGTAATCTTGCTTTAACACCAGTTGAATCGATTAAAGGAAAAAAAGCGACGATTAAACAAATTATCGCAAAGCGTCCAAATTTAAATTTAATCACTCTGTCTTTACCGTCTGGTGGTGAGATTCAAATGAGTGGGTTGCGTAAATTTGCAGCGGTAGCGCCCCTTTTTGTTTTACAAGAAGATGGTGAGACGCTTTATAACAACAAAACGGAAACTTATTTTAAAGCTAACCATGAAACAGGCTTCTATCAAGAAGTGAACGATAATGATGTTTTCATTGGTGATCCAATTTCGCCTGGTTTTGTGGTAAATGTTGGAGCTGCAAATTTTGAACGTATCTGGAAAGATGACGGTATTAAAGAACCTTTTATCAGTATCTTTATTTGGACGGTTATTTTTGCAACTTGTACTGTTGTTTTCACTTTAGCAATAGGTTTGGTTCTTGCTGCTGTTGTGCAATGGGAAGAGCTTAAAGGTCGCGCTGTTTACCGTCTTCTCTTGATACTTCCTTATGCGGTACCTGCGTTTATTTCTATCTTGATTTTCCGTGGTCTCTTTAACCAAAGCTTTGGTGAGATCAATATGCTGCTTGATAGTATGTTTGGTATTCAGCCTAATTGGTTCTCAGACCCATTCACAGCAAAAACAATGGTATTAATTGTGAATACATGGCTTGGTTTCCCTTACATGATGATTCTATGTATGGGGCTATTGAAGTCAATTCCAGAAGATCTTTATGAAGCCTCTGCCATTGATGGTGCAGGGCCAATTCAAAACTTCTTCAATATTACTGTGCCAATGATGGTTAAACCATTGACCCCATTGCTAATTGCCGCTTTTGCTTTTAACTTCAATAACTTCGTAATGATTGCGTTATTGACTAAAGGTGGCCCAAATATGATCGGAACAACAGAGCCTGCTGGTTATACCGATTTATTAGTAAGCTACACGTATCGAATCGCGTTTGAGGGCAGTGGTGGTCAAGACTTTGGTCTAGCAAGTGCCATTGCAACGCTTATTTTCTTGTTGGTTGGTGGCTTAGCGTTACTGAACCTACGTTTCACTAAATTATCAAATAACTAGTCGTTAAAATAATTAATAGTTAAGTAGCTATCTATTAAGAGATTGATATTTAGCTACTTAACCTTCAATAAATGAGGATTCATTGATATGGCAATGGTTCAAGGAAAAAACTTAAAGTATCGTGTTTGGGCTACTCATGTAGCAATGTGGATATTCTTAGCGATGATTATATTCCCGCTATTAATGGTGATTACCATTTCCTTTCGTGAGGGTAACTTTGCAACCGGGAGCATTATTCCTGAAAACCCATCACTAGAGCATTGGAAATTAGCGTTAGGTATTGCAGTAGAGCATGCTGATGGTTCTACAACTCAGCCACCATTCCCTGTGCTAACTTGGTTATGGAACTCAATTAAAGTGGCAGCGATTAGCTCCATATTGATTGTGGCATTATCAACAACTAGTGCGTATGCATTTGCTCGACTACGCTTTAAAGGAAAAGAAACGATTTTAAAAGGGATGATGATTTTTCAAATGTTTCCAGCGGTACTTGCTTTAGTTGCCTTGTACGCTTTGTTTGATAAATTGGGTCAGTATGTACCATTCTTAGGCTTAAATACGCATGGTGGACTTGTCTTTGCTTATCTGGGGGGGATTGCGTTACACGTTTGGACCATTAAAGGGTATTTTGAAACTATTGATAATTCATTAGAAGAAGCCGCGGCCTTAGATGGAGCGACACCATGGCAAGCATTCCGTTTAGTTCTATTGCCATTGTCAGTTCCGATTTTAGCGGTTGTCTTCATTTTGTCATTTATTGGTGTTATTACTGAGGTTCCGGTAGCATCTTTACTACTTTCTGATGTAAACTCATACACATTAGCAGTGGGTATGCAACAATATTTATACCCTCAGAACTACTTATGGGGCGATTTTGCGGCCGCTGCTGTATTATCAGCATTACCTATTACATTGGTTTTCTTACTTGCTCAGAAGTTCCTTGTGGGTGGTTTGACAGCCGGTGGTGTAAAAGGATAACGATAATTATACGGACCCGATACATTTTGGGCAGGGTCCATTTGCGTGAAGAGCTTTATGATGGTTTGGTCGCCGATCGGTAAAGTGTTCAGCGCAGTATTGGCATTACGCATAGCTGGGTAAGTGTTGCAGGACGCGACTTTACTTCTTGTAATCAAAGCCTGAGTGTTTTCACTCAGGTTTTTTTCTATTTATTATTTAAGAATTGAAGAAGATAAAGCTATTTTAGAGCAGAAGTATAAATTGTAGACTGATTTCTGCCGTTTTCTTTAGAGTGATAAAGTGCTTTGTCAGCCATCTTTAACCAAGTTGAATAGTCATCATGTTCATCTGATAATTCACAGATCCCTAAACTGACCTTATAGCTGACATTAGAGCATTCGCATTCCACAATTGCCTTCTCTACTCGTTTACGTAATCGTTCTGAGAAATACAACGCTTGCTCTGAATTTGCACCAGGAAGGATAACGGTAAACTCCTCTCCGCCATAGCGCCCACAACTGTCTGTGTTACGCGATGTTTTTCTTAATAAGTCAGCGACATTACGGATCACATCATCTCCAACCGTGTGGCCATAGGTATCATTTACTTTCTTAAAGTGGTCAATATCAAATATTACAACAGATGAAACATTTCCGGATATTTTTGCTTGGTCGAATTCTTGTTGTAAACACGTTTCCCAATAAGCGCGATTAAATAATTGTGTTAACCCGTCGGTTCGGCTTAATTCCGAGAGTTGTTGATTTGATTCTTGTAAATGAAGTTTATTCTTTGCAATGTCGGTGACGTCACTGATCACTAAACTAACATGAGAAACTTGCCCATTTAATGACGTAAGAGGAGAGAAAGTGATGTTCTGACGCATTTCAATCAAGCTATTAGAAATAGGCGTAAAGTTTTTGAATTTAAGAAGATAAGGTCTATCTTCCCAGCAGGAGAAACCTCGAGTATTAAGCCTAAAAGCAGTGTTAACTTTTTTTCTTAACCAAGTTTCAGGTAAGTCTGGAATGGCATCAAAAATGACCTTACCTAAGATTTTATCTGAGGTGATACCACTATAAGATTGCATAAACGCATTCCAAGCACAGACTTGATAATCTTGGTCTAACACAATTAAACCTGCGTCCAAATCACCAATTACTTGCATTGCCCAATGAAAATCATTCATATCGGTGTTCATTATAATACGCTCTCTAAGATTGATTTAATGGCCGTTAATGAATCGTTATCCATTAAAAAAATGACATCGCATTTTAAATCTAAGCTTTCCGCTGAATACACGAATTCAATCGTAAAAATATCAGAGTCATAGTCGTTAAGAAAAGAATGACTTTCTTTTAACGCAGCCTTTAACTGTTCTGTTTCTAATACAATAGGTTGGCGTAGAGAAATCTCTATATCTAATTGTTTATTAAAAGAAGATAAAAATGAAGATACCAACAGATTTGAAATATCTAAGATCGCTTCATTGGTTGTGATTTGTTCGTTACCTTGATTGACACTCAGTAACTCTGCTAAATCACTGCCATGTAAGCATACTAATGCTTCTCCGTTTATGCCATAACCTACAAATCGTTGTGAGATAGCGCGATACTCTGAGTTATTAACAATATCTTGTAATGTCATTTGAAGCTCTGAATGGTGTAAAGAAGCGACATTCGGTAATGGCATATCAATAAAACGGTCAAATTGCTCAGAAATAAGTGCGGCACTAGCTCCTAAGGCTACGTTACTGATCTCTTTAATATTCTCTATTAGATTTGCAGAGCTTAAAGAAAACTTAGGGCGAAAAGCCAAGAGTTTTGATGAAACAGGAATACCATACCGAAGAAGGACATCTGCAATTTCTTCTGGCTTAAATGGTTTATTAATAAATTCATTTGCACCTAATTGATAGCAACGTTGTTTTGCTTTCTCTTGAACGTCACCAGAGATAACAACCGTTTGGGTTGGGTAGGTATTTATTGGGAGTTGACTTAGTACATCAAAACCATCCATAACAGGCATAGTTAAATCAAGGAAAAGTATATCAATAGAATGCGCTCGTAATACGTCTAATCCTTCTTTCCCATTTTCAGCATAAAACAGAGTAAGGTCTTGAGATAACTCTATATTACTTGAGAGAGCTTTTCGTGCGATTTTAGAATCATCGCAGATCAATATATTCATAGGTACTAAAAGTCAAAAAATAGACGAAGTGTCATTTTTTAGTGTATGAAGTTCAAAATCAATACATTGCTTCCAGTAAAGGGTGGTAATCGGACCTAGCTAACACTTTTTACATAATTATCAGTTTGTTCAATATCTACTTAAAAGTATGGATTTTGATCTAGAATAAGGAATTGCTAGAAAAAAACGGAAAAAAGAAAAACAAAAGTTGAATAATTAAAAAAAAGTTGAATAATAGGAGTGTTACAAAAGGCACAAATATATGTGTAACCTACAGTTTATAAAAAGAGAATAATGATGAACAACGAATACGTATTAGTTATCAATTCAGGCAGCTCTTCACTAAAGTTTGCTGTTATCGATTCTGCTTCTGGTGATGCAGTATTAAGCGGGTTGGGTGAATGCTTTGGCCTGGAAGATGCTCGTATGAGCTGGAAGTATCAGGGACAGAAAACTGAAATTGCCATTGAAGGCGAAGAAAACCACCATAAAATTGCTATCGGCAAATTAGTGGGTTTAACTGAAGAACTAGGTTTTACTGATGGCATCGTTGCTATTGGCCACCGTATTGTTCATGGCGGTGAAAAATTCACTGAAACAGTACGTATTACAGAAGAAGTAACAAAAGAAATTGAAAGCCTATCTGACTTAGCGCCTCTTCATAACCCAGCGGGTGCTATTGGTATTCGTGCTGCTATTGAAGCTTTTCCGAGCCTTCCTCAATTTGCTGTATTTGATACCGCTTTCCACCAAACTATGCCAAAACGTGCTTACACAGGTGCGATAGCTAAAGAGCTTTATACTGATTTTGGTGTGCGTCGTTACGGTTTCCACGGTACAAGTCATTACTTTGTAAGTCGTGAAGCTGCAAAAATGGTGAATAAGCCAATCGAAGAAGCGAGTTTTATCTCTGTTCACCTAGGTAATGGCGCATCAGTGTGTGCAATTAAAGATGGTAACAGCGTAGATACAAGCATGGGCTTTACTCCGCTATCAGGCCTAATGATGGGTACTCGTTGTGGTGATTTAGACCCAGGTATCATTGAGTACTTATTAAAGAAAGGTTGGTCACAAGAGCAAGTATTTAACTCTCTAAACAAAGAGTCTGGCTTCTTAGGTGTGTCCGGTTTAACAAGTGATGCTCGCGGTATCTTAGAAGCAATGGAAGAAGGCCATGAAGGCGCGACATTAGCTTTCCAAGTGTTTACTTATCGTGTTGCTAAATATGTTGCTTCTTACCTAGCAGCGTTAGATTCTCTAGATGGCATCATCTTTACTGGTGGTATTGGTGAAAACTCTTTACCAATTCGTCGTGAGATCTTAAACAATCTTAAAATTCTTGGTTTTGTTGAAGATGTTGCTGGTAACGAAGCTGCTCGTTTTGGCGCTGATGGTATTGTCGCTAAATCAGAAATGCTAGGTGCAGTAGCAATGGTTATCCCAACCAACGAAGAATTTGTGATAGCTCAACAGTCTGTTGAATTACTGTAAATTATAATAAAAACATAGATTGAAAAGCGAGCTATGATGGCTCGCTTTTTTTGTTTCTGGGATTTGTGATTGCATATACATACAAAAGGAAACACTTGCAGATAATCAATACTAAATTCCATATCCTATTGATTTTATTATTGATAAGTTCTCCCCAACCTTATAAATAAAAATCACTTATCTTCCTACAATCTCTTTCATTTAAAATGTGAACCGTCTCGGGTCGATTTGATTTTTAAGCCCTAAGAAAGGGGTTTTTATTGTGTCTTATTTCTCACCTATATAGAGTTTTCACATCTCGATTTTACAAGAAATCTTACTTGTTGGTTTTTCGTAAGCAATCAACCAGTCAAAGTAAATGCTAAATACACATAAGGAAGAGTATTGAATGAGTACTGCCAACAAAGCCGCTATGTGCGCATCAACCCGTGACGCAAAAAGTCCAGCTGGGTTATGCCCTTTTCAGCGTAGTGATATTGGCATTATTCCTGTTCGCTATGCCTTGGATGACATGGATGAACAAGGGGTGCAAATGCATCCACTTCCAAGCACTGACACGCAATGGAAAGGTCGATTTACGCCTAAGCAGCGTCAGTATACGTTAAGACAACTCCGTGATGGTTGGTTGTATGTGTATGATGAAACGGATAAAACATTTCATGAATATCAAATTGAAGGGTATGACTTTACTAAAATTGAGTGGTCAAACGATGAAGCCGATAAGCCCGCTAATGAACGAGGTCGCAAAGGTGAAACCAAGAGTTGCTTAGTGTATCCAGCGAAGAATACGATCTATATGGCATTTGCCCATCAACGTTGGACATGGCGATTGTGTGAGCATATGCGCTCCCATACATCTAATCGCTCATTATGGATGCGTAAGGTTAATTTAAAACAATTTAACTCGGCCTTGGCTCACCCTCACACTGGACTTTCTTCTAAGCTTGGTCACTATGCAGCAGATATTGGCGTAAATGGTGCTCCAACAGGGATATTTAACTCGACTTGCACACCATTAACTTCAACTGAAGCTCAAACTGACAGCTTTAAACATGTAGCAGATAAGCCAGGGTGTTGGGATGTCGATTATCGAGTCGATTTACCAGCCCAAGATTGTGGGATGTTTATTGCGCTAGATGATCCGTTAGCGGATGTATCCGATTTATTCTTACCACTTGCAGAAGAAATCACACTACGCAGCGCAATACACAAAGATGAAGATAATATCCATAAACTGCAAATGGCTGAGATTACCCGTAATCTGGGTCGAGTAAGGCTAAAGCCTGAGGATCTGCCTGAGCAAATTAGCGATGATCCAGTGAAGGTATTGGAATTTGAACGCCAGTTAACCGAATATCTAGCCATTCAGTCTCTGGCAGATAAAGAGTCTGCGGCTTT
>NZ_MAJV01000108.1:0-3159 GCF_001691065.1 Aliivibrio sp. 1S128
AAGCCTGGCGATGTCCTACTCTCACATGGGGAGACCCCACACTACCATCGGCGCTATTACGTTTCACTTCTGAGTTCGGCATGGGATCAGGTGGGTCCATAACGCTATGGTCGCCAAGCAAATTCTTTCTATCTACCTCAGTAAGAGATAAATAATAATCTGGAAAGCTGTGTATGCGTTCTTAATCACATTCAATACGTTTCTTGCTATCTTAAATCCGTTCAAAACCCCTTGGGTGTTGTATGGTTAAGCCTCACGGGCAATTAGTACAGGTTAGCTCAATGCCTCGCAGCACTTACACACCCTGCCTATCAACGTCGTAGTCTCCAACAACCCTTTAGGATACTTAAAGTATCAGGGATGACTCATCTCAAGGCTCGCTTCACGCTTAGATGCTTTCAGCGTTTATCGATCCCGAACTTAGCTACCGGGCAATGCTACTGGCGTAACAACCCGAACACCAGAGGTTCGTCCACTCCGGTCCTCTCGTACTAGGAGCAGCCCCTTTCAATCATCCAACGCCCACGGCAGATAGGGACCGAACTGTCTCACGACGTTCTAAACCCAGCTCGCGTACCACTTTAAATGGCGAACAGCCATACCCTTGGGACCGACTTCAGCCCCAGGATGTGATGAGCCGACATCGAGGTGCCAAACACCGCCGTCGATATGAACTCTTGGGCGGTATCAGCCTGTTATCCCCGGAGTACCTTTTATCCGTTGAGCGATGGCCCTTCCATTCAGAACCACCGGATCACTATGACCTGCTTTCGCACCTGCTCGAATTGTCATTCTCGCAGTCAAGCGGGCTTATGCCATTGCACTAACCACACGATGTCCAACCGTGTTTAGCCCACCTTCGTGCTCCTCCGTTACTCTTTGGGAGGAGACCGCCCCAGTCAAACTACCCACCAGGCACTGTCCGCAACCCCGATAAGGGGCCAACGTTAGAACATCAAGCATACAAGGGTGGTATTTCAAGATTGCCTCCACAAATACTAGCGTACTTGCTTCAAAGGCTCCCACCTATCCTACACATGTAGGGTCAATGTTCAGTGCCAAGCTGTAGTAAAGGTTCACGGGGTCTTTCCGTCTAGCCGCGGGTACACTGCATCTTCACAGCGATTTCAATTTCACTGAGTCTCGGGTGGAGACAGCGTGGCCATCATTACGCCATTCGTGCAGGTCGGAACTTACCCGACAAGGAATTTCGCTACCTTAGGACCGTTATAGTTACGGCCGCCGTTTACTTGGGCTTCGATCAAGAGCTTCGACCGAAGTCTAACCCCATCAATTAACCTTCAAGCACCGGGCAGGCGTCACACCGTATACGTCATCTTACGATTTAGCACAGTGCTATGTTTTTAATAAACAGTTGCAGCCACCTGGTATCTGCGACTCCCGGCAGCTTAGAGAGCAAGTCTCATCACCGCTAGGAGCGTACCTTCTCCCGAAGTTACGGTACCATTTTGCCTAGTTCCTTCACCCGAGTTCTCTCAAGCGCCTTAGTATTCTCTACTCGACCACCTGTGTCGGTTTGGGGTACGATTTCTTATAATCTGAAGCTTAGAGGCTTTTCCTGGAAGCATGGCATCAATGGCTTCACTACCGTAGTAGCTCGACATCGTGTCTCAGCCTAACAAGAGTCCGGATTTACCTAAACTCTTAGCCTACGCACTTGAACTTGGACGACCGTCGCCAAGCCCACCTAGCCTTCTCCGTCCCCCCATCGCAATTATAAGAAGTACGGGAATATTAACCCGTTTCCCATCGACTACGCCTTTCGGCCTCGCCTTAGGGGTCGACTTACCCTGCCCCGATTAACGTTGGACAGGAACCCTTGGTCTTCCGGCGAGGGGGTTTTTCACCCCCTTTATCGTTACTCATGTCAGCATTCGCACTTCTGATACCTCCAGCATGCCTTACAGCACACCTTCGACGGCTTACAGAACGCTCCCCTACCCAACACAATAAATTGCATTGCCGCAGCTTCGGTGTATAGCTTAGCCCCGTTACATCTTCCGCGCAGGCCGACTCGACCAGTGAGCTATTACGCTTTCTTTAAATGATGGCTGCTTCTAAGCCAACATCCTGGCTGTCTGAGCCTTCCCACATCGTTTCCCACTTAGCTATAACTTTGGGACCTTAGCTGGCGGTCTGGGTTGTTTCCCTCTCCACGACGGACGTTAGCACCCGCCGTGTGTCTCCCGGATAGTACTTACTGGTATTCGGAGTTTGCAAAGGGTTGGTAAGTCGGGATGACCCCCTAGCCTTAACAGTGCTCTACCCCCAGTAGTATTCGTCCGAGGCTCTACCTAAATAGATTTCGGGGAGAACCAGCTATCTCCAAGTTTGATTGGCCTTTCACCCCTAGCCACAAGTCATCCGCTAATTTTTCAACATTAGTCGGTTCGGTCCTCCAATTGATGTTACTCAATCTTCAACCTGCCCATGGCTAGATCACTTGGTTTCGGGTCTATATCCAGAGACTGAACGCCCAGTTAAGACTCGGTTTCCCTACGGCTCCCCTAAACGGTTAACCTTGCCACTGAATATAAGTCGCTGACCCATTATACAAAAGGTACGCAGTCACATAACAAGTATGCTCCTACTGCTTGTACGTACACGGTTTCAGGTTCTATTTCACTCCCCTCACAGGGGTTCTTTTCGCCTTTCCCTCACGGTACTGGTTCACTATCGGTCAGTCAGTAGTATTTAGCCTTGGAGGATGGTCCCCCCATATTCAGACAGGATATCACGTGTCCCGCCTTACTCGTTTTCACTGATGATGAGATGTCGGTTACAGGGCTATCACCTTGTATCGCGCCACTTTCCAGAGGCTTCACCTGTCTCATTAAAAGCTTAAGGGCTAACCCAATTTCGCTCGCCGCTACTTTCGGGATCTCGGTTGATTTCTCTTCCTCGGGGTACTTAGATGTTTCAGTTCTCCCGGTTTGCTTCGCTGCGCTATGTATTCACGCAGCGATACTAGCTTATGCTAGTGGGTTTCCCCATTCAGAAATCCCAGACTCAAAAGGTTTTTACTACCTAATCTGGGCTTATCGCAAGTTAATACGTCTTTCATCGCCTCTGACTGCCAAGGCATCCACCGTGTACGCTTAGTCACTTAACCATACAACCCCAAGAGGTTTCGTATGG
>NZ_MAJV01000108.1:3221-3382 GCF_001691065.1 Aliivibrio sp. 1S128
GAGTTCTGGTTTTTCGCCGGATTCAAAATACAAGAACACTTGAATGTGTTTTTAATTCGTTTCATTAAAAATGAAACAAAAGATATTAAGAACTTTTAATTTTTGATTTATCTAACTCGTAAGTCAGTTAAATCAGTCAGCTTTCCAAATTGTTAAAGAGC
>NZ_MAJV01000109.1:0-75889 GCF_001691065.1 Aliivibrio sp. 1S128
CTTAGCGGCCAGTCACGCCGGGGGACGTGTCGCTTTCAAGGTTAATAGAAGTCCCGTTAACGTAGCCACTATTTTAAAAAGCCCTAATCGAAAGATTAGGGCTTTTTTACGTCTGTCTAAAAGTAAAATGATGCTAAATAGACACTGCGGAGTGGTAGTTCAGTTGGTTAGGCTTTTTATTGGAGAGCTTAGCGGCCAGTCACTCCAGGGGCGTGTCGCTTTCAAGGTTAATAGAAAGTCCCGTTAACGTAGCCACTATTTTAAAAAGCCCTAATCGAAAGATTAGGTTTTTTTACGCCTGTCTAAAAGTAAAATGATGCTGAATAGACACTACGGAGTGGTAGTTCAGTTGGTTAGGCTTTTTATTGGAGAGCTTAGCAGCGTCCTGCCGGGGGATGTGTCGCTCTTAATGTTGCTAGGGTAATCTAAGTACGCCTTAGGTGTTAGAAGGCTTAGTTAAGCAAACTTTAGTTTCTTAATATACTTTCCTTACTTTAAGAAAAGGAATACTCAATCAATTACAACGATTCTAAAGTGATACTTAAATTATAGAAATTTATGTTGTATACATCCTTAAAAGTATTGAATTAAAGGGTGTTGATTTATTTTTAAACCACAAAGATTAGCTTGTAATGAGCTTTGGGATTAAATAAGGGATCGGACTTTAGCTGTAACATCACAGCAAGATGAATATATTTGTTGATTTAGTTACATATGGAAGATGAGTTAGAGGTTGGGTCGGAACGTTGGTTTTCTCATCAGAATGAAGGTTATTCTGTTTTTGAAATTCAATATAAATATTTAAAATTGATGTACAAAAAAAGCCCCAGAGTAATGTTTTCTCTGGGGCTTTTTTGTATGTGCTTATTTTACGATTAAACAGTTAATGCCAACACGCTACCAGGGAGTATGATAAAGACAAAGCTTAAATATCCAGCCACTACACCTTTGTTACGGTTAGCCATCTCAGCTATCCATTCAGCGCCTTTTAGCGGTATCTCACGTAAGAAAGGAGTGCCGTAAATAACCAAGGTAGCAATAACATTAAAGCATAGGTGAACTAATGCAATTTGTAGAGCAAAGACAGCGTATTCGCCAGATACCGCTGTTGCTGCAAGTAAGGCTGTAACACATGTACCAATGTTTGCACCAAGAGTAAAAGGATATACATCGCGAACTTTAAGAACCCCTGTACCTACAAGTGGAACCATTAAGCTAGTTGTTGTTGAAGATGATTGAACAAGAACGGTTACGACTGTACCTGATGCAATACCGTGTAGCGGTCCGCGGCCAATTGCGCTTTTAAGTATGTCACGAGCACGGCCAACCATTAAGCTCTTCATTAACTTACCCATTAATGTAATAGCAAGGACCAGAATAACAATGCCTAAAGCAATCATCATTAGGCCACCAGTCATGCTGCCAAAGTTAGATAGAGGCTCTTTGATTGCACTGATAACAGGTTTGGTTATTGGTTTTATGAAATCAAAGCCTTTAATGCTCATGTCACCAGCATTCATTAATGGAGATACTAACCATGCTGATAGTTTTTGGAAAATGCCAAACATCATCTCTAATGGTAGGAAGATAGCTACCGCAAGAAGGTTAAAGAAATCATGAACGGTTGCACAAGCAAATGCTCGTCTAAATTCAGTCTTACAACGAGCGTGACCAAGACTTACAAGCGTATTGGTTACTGTAGTACCAATGTTTGCACCCATAACCATAGGAATTGCGGTTTCTACCGGTAAACCACCAGCCACTAATCCAACAATAATAGAGGTTACTGTAGAAGATGATTGAATTAATGCTGTTGCAACTAGGCCGATCATTAAGCCTGCAACTGGATGAGAAGCGAATTCAAAAAGAACTTTAGCTTCTTCACCAACAGACCATTTAAAGCCTGTGCCAACCATAGCTACAGCTAAAAGAAGAAGGTAAAGCATAAATGCTAAGTTTGCCCAACGCAGCATGCGCGAGGTATTGCTCATTGTTGCTGCAGAAATTGATTGGGTATTCATAGTAAAGCTCCGTACCGAGATAATATGTGTCGGTTTATTTAATCTGAAGCGATAGTAGATAAGGAATATTTCAGAAATATTACAGTGAGAGTTAAAACTGTAATAAATTCGTCATATTTACTTTTTGCGTTTTTTTATGTAATAAGTTGCATTCTAATTTATTGTTTTATAATGTTTTTTATTCTTTATTTGAAAGGGGAATATAAAAACTTTTTTTAAACTTTTTTGTTCTATATTGCGGATTAATGACATTAGTAATAATTTTAATTCGGAAAATTCGACATATAATCAAGTTTTCCAAGGTTTTTACGAAATGTTTGTTATTAGTGTAATAAATGACGTATCTTCTTTTTTGTATATTGAACATATGACTGTTCATGTAATAAACAGCTGAATTCTAAGGAGTGTTATGTCTCATTTAAACTATAACCATTTGTACTATTTTTGGATGGTGTGCAAACAAGGTTCTGTTACTAAGGGAGCAGAAGCATTATTCCTTACGCCTCAAACGGTGACAGGACAAATAAAGGCATTAGAAGAACGAGTAAATGGTAAGTTGACTAAACGTAATGGACGAAATGTAGAGCCAACAGAATTAGGTCAACTAATTTATAAATACGCCGATCGTATGTTTGGTTTAAGTTATGAGATGTTGGATATCGTAAATTATAGCCAGCAATCTAATGTGTTATTTGATGTTGGTGTTGCAGATGCTCTTTCTAAGCGATTAGTCAGTAAGGTTCTTTCGACTACGATCCCTGAAGATGCCTCAATTCATCTCCGCTGCTTTGAATCAACGCATGAGTTGCTACTTGAACAATTATCACAACATAAATTAGATATGATTTTATCAGACTGCCCTGTTGATTCTGGTCAGAATTCTGGTCTTTTCAGTAGAAAGTTAGGTGAATGCGGTATGAGCTTCTTCTATTCTAAAGAAATGACAGATATTCAGTTTCCTGAAATATTAGAGAAGAAAAAAGTACTCATTCCAGGCAGTAGAACATCAATGGGTAGAAAAGTAATTCAATGGTGTGATCAGCAAGGTATTACACCTAATATTTTAGGTGAGTTTGATGACGTTGCTTTAATGAAGGCTTTTGCTCGTGAAAATGATTCAGTGTTTTTGGCCCCGACTATATATATGAATGAGATAGATTCAGATCTTTCTTTACATAGGATTGCAGATGTTAAAGATTTAAAAGAAGAATATTACGTTATTTTTGCAGAACGGATGATCCAACACCCAGCGGTAAAAAGTATCTGTGCTGCTGACTTTTCAAATTTATTTGATTTTGATTTGCAATAGTGAGGTAGAATCAACTAAATTAGCACTGGCTAAATTAGAGGTTTTGTTATGAATTTACAAATGATGGAAGAAAACGCCCCTCAAGCGGTGGCATTATTAAAAGCGATGGCGAATGAACGTCGTTTATTTATTTTATGTTTATTGCTTGAAGGTGAGTTATCTGTAGGACAGATCGCACAAAAACTAGAACTGAGTCAATCCGCTTTATCCCAGCATCTTGGGTGGCTGCGTAAAGATGAGTTAGTTTCAACGAGAAAAGAATCTCAGACGGTGTTTTATTCATTAAATAGCGATGACGTAAAATCAGTTATCCAATTATTACATAATTTATATTGTTCGAAATAAATTGCCAATGAGGGCTGGGGATATTCTCTTTTTGTGTATTCTCAAATTACAGGCATAAAAAAACCGACCTAAGTCGGTTTTTTCTTATTTCTAACTGAGAATCAAATTTCTATTAAAGAGCTTTGATTGCTGCAGTGAAACGCGCTTTATGACGTGCAGCTTTATTCTTATGAATAAGGCCTTTAGTCGCCATGCGGTCTAGAAGTGGAGTTGCAATTGCTAGTGCAGCAGCTGCAGCTTCTTTATCACCAGCTTCAATAGCTGCGATAGTTTTTTTCATGTAAGTGCGCATCATTGAACGACGGCTAGCGTTGTGCTGGCGACGTCTTTCAGCTTGAGTTGCGCGCTTCTTAGCAGATTTACTATTTGCCAAGGGTCTAACTCCCAAAAACGTAGTTCGGTGACAATTTAAGGTCGGGAAATATGCACCCATTGAGCTTAAATGTCAAATGATTTGTGTAAAAACCAAGCTGTCTCAAACAAAAGTTTGATGAGAATGGCAAAACACGGTTAAGATGGCGTGCATTCTAACAGCATTTTTTCCAGTTAGTAAGCTCTTTATCGCCATCATTGGCATCTTTGTGAGGTTTTTTTGTGAGTAAACGACTTTTACGTTCTGGCTTAATCGTCAGTATCATGACTTTAGTGTCCAGAGTACTTGGTTTGGTCCGTGATGTAGTAGTAGCAAATTTAATGGGAGCCGGCGCATCAGCCGATGTTTTCTTCTTTGCTAATAAAATCCCCAACTTCCTGCGACGTTTATTTGCTGAAGGGGCTTTTTCACAAGCATTTGTCCCTGTATTGACTGAATATCATGCGAGTGGGGACGATAATAAGACAAGAGAATTAATAGCGAAAGCGTCGGGAACGCTTGGTGTCCTAGTGACCATTGTGACTTTTTTCGGAATTTTAGGCTCTGGTGTAGTCACGGCATTGTTTGGTGCCGGCTGGTTTATGGATTGGTTGAATGATGGGCCTAATGCGCCTAAATTTGAATTGGCTAGTTTCTTATTAAAAATAACCTTCCCCTATCTCTGGTTTATTACCTTTGTTGCTCTCTCTGGTGCAATTTTAAATACGTTAGGGAAATTTGCTGTTTCCTCTTTTACGCCTGTTTTTTTAAATATCGCTATTATTGCCTGTGCTTATTTTATTTCTCCAAATTTAGAACAGCCTGAAATTGGCTTAGCGATAGGTGTTTTCCTTGGTGGTTTAATTCAATTTCTATTTCAGCTTCCATTTCTCTATAAAGCGAAAATGTTAGTTCGTCCACAGTGGGGATGGCATGATCCTGGTGTTGTGAAAATTAGAACCTTAATGATCCCTGCATTATTTGGGGTATCGGTAAGTCAAATTAACTTATTATTTGATACTTTTATCGCGAGTTTCTTAGCTACGGGATCTATTAGTTGGCTTTACTATTCGGATCGTTTATTAGAGTTTCCATTGGGGTTATTTGGGATTGCGATTGCTACTGTGATCCTACCGGCACTCTCTCGTCAGCATGTTGATGCAAAAGGGGCTGGGTTCTCTAATACGATGGATTGGGGCGTCAGAATGGTTATTTTACTTGGGATCCCTGCAATGTTAGGTTTAATGGTATTAGCAAAACCCATGCTAATGGTACTGTTCATGCGTGGTGAATTTTCGCCAAATGATGTCCATAACGCCTCATTGTCTTTACTTGCTTATGCGTCAGGTTTATTAAACTTTATGCTAATTAAGGTATTAGCTCCTGGTTACTACGCAAGACAAGATACGAAAACTCCGGTTCGTTATGGCATTATAGCGATGGTTACGAATATGTTTTTTAATGCTATTTTTGCCTATTTCTATGGGTATGTCGGTCTAGCGATGGCAACGGCATTGTCTGCATTCGTGAATATGGCATTATTATATCGCGGATTACATTTAGCGAATGTTTATAAACTATCGAAAGACACCATTATATTTATTGTGAAACTGGTTTTATCTGGTGCCATTATGGTTGGTGTTTTATTGTGGTTAATGCCAGCAATGAGCGTATGGCTTGAGTGGGATCTAGCAAAAAGAATGATCATGTTATTAAGCTTTATTGCTCTAGGTGCGATAAGTTATTTAATTCCTGCTGTGATATTGGGTTTGCGCCCACGTCAATTACGAGTTAATGCATAATCTTGTTATTCACTGAGTTGAGTGGTTTGGCTAGTAAGATTAGTATATAATTCGTCAGTTTTTTTGAGCAAATAAATTGATATTGAGATAATGGAATTAATCCGAGGCATTCATAATATTACGTCAAACCATCAAGGTTGCGTAATGACTATTGGTAATTTTGATGGTGTTCACTTAGGACATCAACAAGTATTACAACAAGTTAAGGTTAAAGCTAAGCAATTAGGTTTGCCTTCTGTTGTAATGACATTTGATCCTCAGCCAATGGAATTTTTTGCTAAAGAAAAAGCGCCAGCTCGACTGACTCGTTTACGAGATAAATTTGTTCAGCTTAATAAGTTGGACATAGATCGCCTGCTTTGTATTAATTTTAATCATAAATTTGCACAGCAAACGGCAGATGAATTTGTTGAACACTTGTTGGTTAAGCTATTGGGTGTTAAGTTTCTGGTTATTGGTGATGATTTTTGTTTTGGAAAACATCGCTTAGGCAATTTCGATATGCTACAAAAAGCAGGTAAGAAATACGGCTTTGAAGTAGTGAATACAAAAAGTTTTTGTATTGAGAAACAGAGAGTCAGCAGTACTGCAATTCGTAATGCGCTTGCTGAAAACAGATTAAAAAATGTCGCCACAATGTTGGGGCGTAATTACAGTATTACAGGTCGTGTATCACATGGTCGAAAATTAGGGAGAACAATTGGTTTCCCTACGGCTAATATCCCATTAAAGCGTTGTGTTTCTCCGGTGTCTGGCGTTTATGTTGTTCAAGCCAAAGACAGCAATGGTAAGCAATTAGGTGGAGTGGCCAATATTGGTCATCGCCCAACGGTAGATGGCGTTCGTCAACAACTTGAAGTTCACTTCTTTGACTATAAAGGTAATTTATATGGTCAACAATTGGATGTAGAGCTACTTTGTAAGTTGCGTAGCGAGCACAAATTTGAGTCATTTGACGCATTAAAACAACAAATAGAATTAGATTCTCAGGCAGCGCGGGTGTGGCTGTCTGAAAACAAATAACATTTCATTTCGCCCAAGTAACGGAATTAAGAATCGATGAGTGACTATAAAGAAACCTTGAACCTGCCTGAAACAGGATTCCCAATGCGTGGTAACTTGGCTAATCGTGAGCCAGAAATGCTGAAGCGTTGGTATGATGAAGATCTTTACGGTGAAATCCGTAAAGCAAAAAAAGGTAAGAAATCGTTCGTATTACACGACGGTCCTCCTTATGCAAATGGTGACATCCATATTGGTCACGCATTAAACAAGATTCTTAAAGACATTATTATTAAGTCAAAGACACTTTCTGGCTTTGATGCACCGTACATTCCTGGTTGGGACTGTCACGGTCTACCAATTGAATTAATGGTAGAAAAGAAAAAAGGCAAACCTGGCCAAAAAATCTCTGCGGCTGAATTCCGTGAAGAATGTCGTAAATACGCGGCGGTTCAAGTTGAAGGCCAAAAAGAAAGCTTTAAGCGTTTAGGCATCATGGGCGAGTGGGAAAAACCATACCGCACTATGGATTTTGGTACTGAAGCAAACATTATCCGTTCATTAGGTAAAATTGCAGACCAAGGTCACCTACTTAAAGGTTTTAAACCGGTTCACTGGTGTACGGATTGTGGTTCAGCACTTGCTGAAGCAGAAGTAGAATACCAAGATAAATTCTCTCCATCTATTGATGTGCGTTTTATTGCAGCAGACGAAACTGCAACATTAGCTAAATTCAGTACGCCTGAAGGCCATCAAGGTGAAGGTGAAGTGTCTGTTGTTATCTGGACAACGACGCCTTGGACTCTTCCTGCTAACCGTGCGGTAGCATTGCATGCTGATCTTGAATACGTATTAGTTCAAGTTGAAGCACATGGCGAGCAAAAAGCAGAACGTTTAATTCTTGCATCTGAACTAGCAAAATCTGTAATGGATCGCGCTGGTATCGAACATTTCCATAACTTAGGTTTTGCGAAAGGGTCTGATTTAGAGCTTCTTCAATTTAACCATCCATTCTATGGTTTTACGGTTCCTGCTATTTTAGGTGAACACGTAACGGTTGATTCAGGTACGGGTATCGTTCATACGGCACCAGGCCACGGTCAAGAAGATTTCGTTGTTGGTAAAAAATACGATTTAGAAATCGCAAACCCAGTTGGTTCAAATGGTGTATACCTTCCTGATACTGAACTGTTTGCTGGTCAACACGTATTTAAAGCGAACGATTCAGTACTTGACGTATTGAAAGAAAAAGGTGCATTACTGCATCATCACGCGTTTGAGCACAGCTACCCACATTGTTGGAGACACAAAACGCCAATCATCTTCCGTGCAACACCGCAATGGTTCATCTCAATGGATCAAGCGGGTCTTCGTGCAAAAGCATTAGAAGAAGTGAAGAGTGTAGAGTGGATGCCTGAGTGGGGTCAAAACCGCATCGAAGGTATGATCGAAGGACGCCCAGAGTGGTGTATCTCTCGTCAACGTACTTGGGGTGTGCCAATTGCTTTATTCGTTCATAAAGAAACGTCTGAACTGCACCCTAATTCACTAGAGCTAATTGAAAAAGTAGCTAAGCTAGTTGAAGAGAAAGGCATTCAAGCGTGGTGGGATCTTGATGCTGCTGATCTTATGGGCGAAGAAGACGCGACTAAATACGAAAAAGTATTAGATACATTAGATGTATGGTTCGATTCAGGTGTTACTCACTTCTCTGTTGTTGACTCACGTGAAGAGTATGACTTCCCAGAAGAAAAAGAAGAAAGAACACACAGTGCTGACCTTTACTTAGAAGGTTCAGATCAACACCGTGGTTGGTTCCAATCATCACTGATCTCTTCTGTTGCAATGAAAGGTAAAGCTCCTTACCGCCAAGTACTAACACACGGTTTCGTGGTAGATGGTAATGGCCGTAAGATGTCTAAATCTATCGGTAACGTAGTTGCACCAAAAGATGTAACGAACAAGCTAGGCGCAGATATTCTTCGTCTATGGGTTGCTTCAACGGATTACACTAACGAAGTTGCGGTTTCTGATGAAATCCTAAAACGTTCAGCTGATGCATACCGTCGTATTCGTAACACAGCACGTTTCTTCTTAGCTAACTTAAACGGTTTTAATCCAGAAACGGACATCGTTCCTGCTGAAGAAATGGTTGCGCTGGATCGCTGGGCTGTTGGCCGTGCATTTGCTGCACAAGAAGAGATCATTAAGTCTTTTGATGAATATAATATTCATGAAGTTACTCAGCGTTTGATGCACTTCTGTTCAATTGAAATGGGTTCTTTCTACCTAGATGTAATTAAAGATCGCCAATACACAGCGAAGCAAAGTGGTCACGCTCAACGTAGCTGTCAAACTGCGCTTTACTACATTGTAGAAGCTCTTGTTCGTTGGATGGCACCAATCATGTCGTTCACTGCAGATGAAATCTGGAACGAAATGCCTGGTGAGCGCGAGAAATTCGTATTCACAGGTGAGTGGTACCAAGGTCTATTTGATCTTGCTGAAGGTGAAGAGTTCAATAATGAATTCTGGACTGAAATCCAATCAGTTCGTGCATCAGTAAACAAACTTCTAGAAATGGCACGTAGTGAGAAAGTTATCGGTGGTTCACTTCAAGCTGAAGTAACGTTATACGCAGATGATGCACTTGCTGCACAAATTAATAAACTTGAAGATGAATTACGTTTTGTTCTTCTAACATCAAGCGCAACAGTGAAACCGTTAAGCGAAAAACCAGAATCAGCAAAAGCTACAGAACTTGCTGGTCTGTTTGTTGATGTTGCAGCTTCTGAAGCGGCGAAGTGTGAGCGTTGTTGGCACCATGTTGCTGATGTAGGTACTATCGAAGGCCACGAAGAAGTATGTGGTCGTTGTGTATCTAACGTGAGCGGCGAAGGCGAAGAGCGTAAATTTGCATAATGACTAGCGATAATAAGACATTACCGCTGCTTAAAGAATCTGGACTTCGCTGGCTATGGCTAGCGGGGATCATCTTTATGGCAGACATTAGCATCAAGTTATTTGTGATGAAAGAGATGAGTTATGGTTGGGCAAACCGCATTGAGGTATTGCCATTCTTTAACTTTCTTTATGTTCACAACTATGGCGCTGCATTTAGTTTTTTAAGTGATCAAGCAGGTTGGCAACGTTGGTTCTTTACCGGTATTGCTATCGCTGTGTGTGGGTTGTTAGGATATTGGATGCGTAAAGCGCCTCAAACTGACAAACTAAACAACATGGCTTATGCACTGATCATTGGTGGTGCAATCGGTAATGTGTTTGATCGCTTAGTTCATGGGTTTGTAGTGGATTATCTTGATTTCTATTGGGGTAATTATCACTGGCCGGCTTTCAATTTAGCGGATGCTGCCATTTGTATTGGTGCGGGATTGATCATCTTGGATGGTTTCCGTTCTAATAAAAAAGAACAGTAAGCAAAAAGCAAAATAAATTAGCGCTGCCCGTGAATTCGAGGTGGCGTTTTTTTTAAATTCGATATTAAAAAAATTAGTATTATCTAAGGAAAGAAGATGTCTAAAATCGAAAATAACAGTGAAGTAACCCTACATTTTACCATTAAGTTAAAAGATGGTTCGGTGGCTGATAGCACTCATACTTCAGGTAAAGCAGCAAAATTTACTATGGGTGATGGTAGCCTTAGTGAAAACTTTGAAAAATGCTTATTGGGTTTAGAGTCTGAACAATCAAAAAGTATTGAGTTGAATGCAGTGGATGCATTTGGTTTACCAAACCCTGATAATATTCATCATATGGATCGTAATCGCTTCGTGGGTGATGCCGTTGCTGAAATTGGTACTATCATGGCGTTTAGTGGACCTGATGGTATGGATATCCCAGGTATTATTACAGAGATCGCTGGTGATTCAGTGACGGTTGATTTTAATCACCCATTAGCCGGTCAAGATGTTATCTTTGACGTAGAAATTGTAGCGGTTGGTTAAACCAACACTAAATAGAGATAAAAAATGAAAATAGTATTAGCGAACCCTCGTGGATTTTGTGCCGGTGTTGATCGTGCCATTAGCATTGTTGAACGAGCTCTTGAATTGTATGAAGCCCCTATTTATGTTCGCCATGAAGTGGTGCATAACCGTTTTGTTGTTGAGGGTTTAAAGCAGCGCGGTGCTATTTTTGTTGAAGAGTTAAGTGAAGTTCCTGACGATAATATCGTGATATTCTCAGCTCACGGAGTATCTCAAGCAGTACGTCTAGAGGCAAAAGAACGCGCATTAACCGTATTTGATGCCACTTGCCCATTAGTTACTAAAGTTCACATGGAAGTTGCTCGTGCAAGTAAGAAAAATATCGAAGTGGTATTGATCGGTCATGCAGGCCATCCAGAAGTTGAAGGGACAATGGGGCAATATGCAAGTGACGCTGGGGGGATGTATTTAGTTGAAACCCCTGCTGATGTTGAGAAACTAGCGGTTCGTGATTCAAGCAATTTGCATTATGTCAGTCAAACGACCTTATCGGTTGATGAAACCGCAGATGTTATTGACGAATTGCGCCGAGTATTCCCAGAGATCCAAGGGCCGCGTAAAGATGATATTTGCTATGCGACGCAAAATCGTCAAGATGCGGTGCGAGATATGGCAAGCCAAGTTGATGTGATGATAGTGGTTGGTTCTAAAAATTCATCTAACTCAAATAGACTTCGTGAATTATCAGAAAAATTAGGCACAACAAGTTACCTAATTGATTGCCCTGAAGAGTTAAAAGAAGAGTGGTTATCAAACCAAGCTAAAGTAGGTGTCACTGCTGGTGCTTCTGCACCAGAAGAGTTGGTAAATCAAATTATTGAGCAGGTTAAAGCTTTTGGTGGCACGACAGTTGATGAATTGTCTGGCCGTGAAGAAAACATGTTCTTTGAAGTTCCTAAAGAGTTACAAATTAAAACAGTGTCTTAAATCTTCACATAGCCGAAGTAAAAAAATTAAGATAGAGTGCAAGGATACGCATTTAAAGGAGTGATTTAATATGGTAAGAGTAGCAATTGCTGGCGCAGCAGGAAGAATGGGCCGTAATTTAATTAAAGCGGTAAATGGCTCTCAGTTTGCGGTACTAGCCGCGGCAAGTGAGCATCCTGAATCAAGCTTAATTGGTGTTGATGTTGGCGAGATGGCTGGTTTAGGTAAGTCTGGTATCTTAATTGTAGATGACCTAGCTAAAGCCGTTGATGACTTTGATGTCATTATCGATTTTACTCTTCCTATTTCGACGCTTAAAAATGTTGAACTTTGCCAAGAACATAAGAAAGCGATTGTTATTGGTACTACTGGGTTTAGTGAGCCTGGCAAAGAGTTAATTGATCAAGCTGCGAAATGTATCCCTATCGTGATGGCTCCAAATTACAGTGTTGGCGTAAACGTAGTATTTAAATTACTAGAGAAAGCGGCAAAAGTGATGGGTGATTATTGTGATATTGAAATCATAGAAGCCCACCATCGTTATAAAGTCGATGCGCCTTCAGGCACTGCCATTGGGATGGGAGAAGCGATTGCAGGAGCTATGGGGAATAAATTAGATGATGTTGCCGTATATGCTCGAGAAGGCATTACTGGTGAAAGAACTAAGGATGAGATTGGATTCGCAACCATTCGTGCTGGAGACATTGTTGGTGAACATACTGCAATGTTTGCTGATATTGGTGAACGTGTCGAAATCACCCATAAAGCAACCGATCGAATGACGTTTGCAAATGGAGCGGTGAGGGCTTCTCATTGGCTACATCAAAAGTCCCCTGGATTTTATACCATGAATGATGTTTTAGAATTAGATAAGCTTTAATTTTTTAATTAAGCCCGAATCATTATTGATTTGGGCTTTTTTTTATAAGAAATAAGTCATTAATCATTTTTTATTCACTTACATTGTACTGTAAGTATGACTTTGAGACGGTTTTATAAATTATATTTGTTATGTTTATTGAGATTTAGATATTAGAATCGTGTTGTTTTTCCGGCTTATGGCTTGGTATTTGTTTTAGTTGTTCATTTTCATGTGTTTTCTTTGCGTTTTAACGTTTGCTTAATTTTAATATGTATTTTTTTTTAAATTAAAAAGTTTCAATATTAAATAAGTTACGCAAAGGTCAAATTCTAATCATATAAGCCTTATTAGTCTTTGTTATTGACTTTGAAAGTGCGTTTTAAGTATGAAGCGTCTAAAAAGGTTACTTATTGTTGTGTTTTTTGTTGACAGGTATCTCATAGATCTCTAAAATTTCGCCAATTTGTCAAAATTCGACCTTGAAATTCGAGTTTTGGGTTTAAAAAAAACAATTTTGCATTATCATGTTGTAAAGTTGAATATTTATTATGTTTGGAGGTTGTCTTGAGTAAATCAGCGCTGTTAGTCCTAGAAGATGGGACAGTGTTCCGCGGTCAATCGATTGGAGCAGATGGCTCGGCCGTTGGTGAAGTCGTTTTTAATACCTCGATGACGGGGTACCAAGAAATTCTCACTGATCCTTCCTATTCTCAACAAATCGTTACTCTTACTTATCCTCACATTGGCAACACCGGAATTAATTCCGAAGATGAAGAATCTTCTTCTATCCACGCTCAAGGCCTTGTGATTCGCGATCTTCCCCTCCTAGCTTCAAACTTCCGCAGTGAACAAACTCTTTCTGAATATCTTAAATCCCAAAATATTGTCGGCATTGCTGATATCGATACGCGTAAGCTGACTCGTATTTTGCGTGAGAAGGGTGCTCAAAACGGTTGTATCATTGCTTGCTCTTCTAAAAAAGAAAGCAACTTAGATGAAGCATTTGCTCTTGCTCAAGCAAAAGCATTCCCAGGACTGAAAGGGATGGATTTAGCGAAGGAAGTTACTACGTCTGAAGCTTACCAATGGAAGCAAGGTTCTTGGACACTGACTGGCGGTCTGCCAGAAGAAAAAGCGGACAGTGAATTACCATTCCACGTTGTCGCTTACGATTTCGGTGCCAAACGTAATATTCTACGTATGTTAGTAGACCGTGGTTGTCGTTTAACTGTTGTTCCTGCACAAACTTCAGCTGAAGAAGTGCTGGCAATGAACCCTGATGGCGTATTCCTATCGAATGGCCCTGGTGATCCGGCACCATGTACTTACGCAATCGAAGCAACGAAAGTGTTCCTAGAAAAAGGGTTACCAATCTTTGGTATCTGTCTTGGTCACCAGATTCTTGCTCTAGCATCAGGTGCACAAACAGTAAAAATGAAGTTTGGTCATCATGGCGCAAACCACCCAGTTAAAGACTTGGATCGTGATGTGGTAATGATTACTGCACAGAACCACGGTTTTGCGGCCGATGAAGAGACGCTACCTGAAAATCTTCGAGCAACACACAAATCACTGTTTGATGGCACGCTACAAGGTATTCATCGTACAGACAAACCAGCATTCAGCTTCCAAGGTCACCCAGAAGCAAGTCCTGGCCCACATGATGCAGCGCCATTATTTGACCATTTCATTGAATTGATTCAGCAGCATAAAGCTTAATTCGGAGTAGTAATAAGATGCCAAAACGTACTGACATTAAAAGCGTTCTAATTCTAGGTGCAGGCCCAATCGTAATCGGCCAAGCATGTGAATTTGACTACTCTGGTGCACAAGCGTGTAAAGCTCTTCGTGAAGAAGGCTATCGCGTTATTCTTGTGAACTCTAATCCTGCGACAATCATGACTGACCCAGACATGGCTGATGCAACTTACATTGAACCAATCCATTGGGAAGTGGTTCGTAACATCATCGAAAAAGAACGTCCAGATGCAGTACTGCCTACGATGGGTGGTCAAACGGCATTGAACTGTGCGCTTGATTTAGAGAGACACGGTGTTCTTGCTGAATTCGGTGTTGAGATGATTGGTGCAACGGCGGATGCGATTGATAAAGCAGAAGACCGTTCACGCTTTGATAAAGCAATGAAATCGATTGGCCTTGAATGTCCAAACGCTGATACCGCAAAAACAATGGAAGAAGCTTACAAAGTTTTAGACATGGTTGGTTTCCCTTGTATCATTCGTCCATCATTTACGATGGGTGGTACCGGTGGTGGCATCGCGTATAACAAAGAAGAGTTTGAAGAAATTTGTCGTGGCGGTTTGGATCTTTCTCCAACCAACGAACTTCTAATCGATGAGTCATTAATTGGTTGGAAAGAGTACGAGATGGAAGTGGTTCGTGATAAAAACGACAACTGCATCATCGTATGTACAATTGAAAACTTTGATGCGATGGGCATTCATACGGGTGATTCAATCACCGTGGCTCCAGCGCAGACACTAACAGATAAAGAATTTCAACTAATGCGTAACGCATCTCTAGCTGTACTGCGTGAGATTGGTGTTGAAACGGGCGGATCAAACGTACAGTTTGGTATCAACCCGAAAGACGGCCGCATGGTTGTTATTGAAATGAACCCACGTGTATCACGTTCATCAGCTCTAGCGTCTAAAGCGACTGGTTTCCCGATTGCTAAAATTGCAGCGAAACTTGCGATTGGTTATACGCTTGATGAGTTAATGAATGATATTACAGGTGGCGCAACACCAGCATCATTTGAACCAACAATTGATTATGTTGTTACTAAGATCCCTCGTTTCAATTTCGAAAAATTCGCAGGTGCTAACGATCGTCTGACAACACAGATGAAATCAGTTGGTGAAGTAATGGCGATTGGCCGTAACCAACAAGAATCACTGCAAAAAGCACTTCGTGGCTTAGAAGTTGGCGCGGATGGTTTTGATGAAATGGTTGATCTTGATGCACCTGATGCATTAACTAAGATCCGTCATGAATTAAAAGACGCAGGTGCTGAGCGTATTTGGTATATCGCCGATGCGTTCCGTGCTGGTATGTCTGTTGATGGTGTATTTAACCTAACAAATGTTGACCGTTGGTTCTTAGTTCAAATCGAAGATTTAGTTAAGATGGAAGCAGAAGTTAAAGCGGGCGGGTTCGCTAGCTTAACAGCGGATAGCCTTCGCCAACTTAAGCGTAAAGGTTTTGCTGATGCGCGTTTATCTAAATTATTAGGTGTGGCAGAAAGCGAGATCCGTCGTCTTCGTGACCAATATGATATTCATCCTGTCTATAAGCGTGTAGATACATGTGCGGCTGAGTTCTCTTCAGATACGGCTTATATGTACTCATCTTACGATGAAGAATGTGAAGCGAATCCAACCGATAATGATAAGATCATGATCTTAGGTGGCGGTCCAAACCGTATTGGCCAAGGTATTGAATTTGATTACTGTTGTGTACATGCCTCATTAGCACTTCGTGAGGATGGCTACGAAACTATCATGGTTAACTGTAACCCTGAGACCGTTTCTACTGATTACGATACGTCTGACCGCCTGTACTTTGAACCAGTAACTTTGGAAGATGTACTAGCAATCGTTCGTATTGAAAAACCAAAAGGCGTTATCGTTCAGTACGGTGGTCAAACACCACTTAAACTGGCTCGTGCGCTTGAAGCGGCTGGAGTTCCAATTATTGGTACAAGCCCAGATGCTATCGACCGTGCAGAAGACCGTGAACGTTTCCAAGTTGCAGTAGACCGTTTAGGCCTTTTACAACCAGAAAATGCAACCGTAACGGCAATGGAACAAGCGATTGAGAAATCAAGAGAAATTGGTTTTCCATTAGTTGTTCGTCCTTCTTATGTTCTTGGTGGCCGTGCGATGGAAATCGTATATGACGAGCAAGACTTACGTCGTTACTTCAACGAAGCGGTAAGCGTTTCAAATGAATCTCCAGTACTTCTTGATAGCTTCCTTGATGATGCAATCGAAGTCGATGTAGATGCTATCTGCGACGGTGAGCAAGTGGTTATCGCGGGTATCATGGAGCACATCGAGCAAGCAGGTGTTCACTCTGGTGACTCGGCATGTTCTCTTCCTGCTTATACTTTAAGCGAAGAAATCCAAGATGTAATGCGTGACCAAGTACGTAAACTAGCATTCGAGCTAGGTGTACGTGGTTTAATGAATACACAATTTGCTGTTAAAGATAACAAAGTGTATCTAATTGAAGTGAACCCTCGTGCCGCACGTACGATTCCATTCGTATCTAAAGCGACAGGTGCGCCAATCGCTAAGATTGCAGCGCGTGTAATGGCGGGTCAATCATTAGAATCTCAAGGCTTTACTAAAGAGATAATCCCACCTTATTTCTCTGTTAAAGAAGTGGTATTACCATTTAATAAATTCCCTGGTGTTGACCCACTGTTAGGCCCTGAAATGCGCTCAACAGGTGAAGTGATGGGGGTTGGTGCAACATTTGCTGAAGCATTCGCTAAGGCAGAATTAGGATGCAGCAAAGAATACCCAGAAGGCGGTCGTGCATTGCTTTCTGTTCGTGAAGGCGATAAGAAGCGTGTTGTTGATTTAGCAAAACACCTTATTAAAATCGGTTACCAACTTGATGCTACGCACGGTACTGCGGTTATTCTTGGCGAAGCGGGTATTAACCCTCGTCTAGTAAACAAGGTACATGAAGGTCGTCCTCATATTCTTGACCGTATTAAGAATGGCGAATACACCTACATCGTAAATACAGCATCTGGTCGCCAAGCGATTGAAGATTCTAAACTTCTTCGTCGTGGTGCACTTGCCGCGAAAGTGAACTATACAACAACGCTAAATGCAGCATTTGCTAGCTGTCTAGCGCATGAAGCAGATGACCGTAACACGGTTAACTCTGTTCAAGAGCTACACGCTAAAGTGACCGCTAAATACGCTTAATTGCGAAGTTAGCTAAGTAACAACATTAGTTAAGTAATAATAAAAATCCCGAAGAATGAGAGTTCTTCGGGATTTTTTCATTTATCTTTTTTAGTTAACAAGCAAGAATGATCAAATACTTATGTAGATTGGTATAAAATCCTAATCTTTTGAGAGTTCAATTAACTTTTGGTAGAAGCTTTTCTCAAAGGTATCAATAGGGCGTTCAATCGGCGTAGCTCCTTTCTTTGCTGCGATAGGGTGATAATCTGCAACAAATTGAACAAACAGCAGAGGCTCCTTGTTTTCTAAACCGACAAACCCCGCCATATTATAACTACCAAACAGTGAACCACTTTTAGATTTCATACCGCCTTTAACTGGCTCTTTACGCATGCTGTTACGATATTTTAATGTGCCATCAATACCTGATGTCGGTAATAGTTCGATCAGCCCTAATTCTTTATCGTATTTATAGATATATTGCAGAATTGATTTCATTTGATTTGCGGTCATGCGGTTATTACGTGACAAACCGGAGCCATCAACCAGTATCGCATTGCTCAAATCAATATTAGCTTGTTTTAATAAGATATCTTTAATTGCCGCAGTGCCATTAGTGAAGCTGCCTGCTTGTTGGTAATTCAAATGACCTAGCATCTTGGTCAAGTTATCAGCGTAATGGTTATCGGACTTTTTAAGCATATGGTCCAACAATTCCATTAATTGCTTTGAGCTGTGTATTGCTAATTTATTATCAGCAAGAAGAGGGGTATCTGGTTTTCCAAAGCGTACTTCGCCATTAAGTTTAATATTGTGTTCATTTAAAATCTTAAGCACCGTTTGCTCGGTGAAATCTTGTGTGTCTTGTACTGCAAACTTTAAAGGAAGCGGTTTATTACGCTTAACCAAACAGCCGTTCAGTTCATAGTGGTTGCCTTGAGTGGTTAGCTCTAGATCGCAGAAGGTCGATTCTTGTTCTTCTCTACTGACACTCTTAGCGTAGCTAGAAAAAGAAATGGGCTGATGAATAGGAACAAAGACACGTGTTGTGCCGTCATCATGGGTTGTGATCGATGCTTGCACGCAGTTTTCATCAATACTTAAGGCACTTGATGGTGCGCTGTAGCACACGCCTAGAATATCCCATGGCCAACCAACCGCTCGCTCATAACCTGTGAAAATAGTGCCATCTATCCATAAATCGCCTTGAATAGCTTTGATATCACTTTCATCGAACAGAGAAGAGAGCTGCTTACGTGATAGAGACGGATCACCAGTGAAAGTCAGCACGACATCGTTATCGGCTTTATATAGAGAGGTTGTAAAGGTGAACTCTTTACCAAGCGCGAGTCGAGCTGCTAATGCGGTAGCAATTTTTAAGGTACTCGCAGGGGGCAGAAGTTCATCTTGCTTTTGTTGGTATTCAATACCCTGGGAAGATATATCTTCAACCACGATGGCGGTTCTACTTCCAGCAGGGAGCACATTAAGCGAATGTTGAATGCTAGCAAAGCTTGAGCATGAGAATAGGGCAAGGCCCAACAGAGTAAAACGAGAAAAAGACATGATGCACTCATATAAAGATAATTGAGAGTATCTTAGCGCTTGCAGCGAATGATGTGTAATGAATAGGAAAAAATTAATGGGATGTCACAAATAAAAAACGCCCACCGAGGTGAGCGCTTTATTTAAGTAAGAGTTAAGACTGATTAGAAGTCGTAACGCATACCAAGAGCTAGCTCGTCTTCAGCATCAGCACTTGATGCCTTGCTATTAAGACCAGATGTTGACCCCATCTTGTCGCCTTCGCTGATCAAGTTGAAGTTGTAAGAGATGTACGTACGGAAGTTAGCATTGAAGAAGTACGTTGCATCAACTGCAAAGTTGTCAGTAGACGTTTCGTCATTTGTTTCAGCGTTGTTATACGTAGAAGTAAATACTGTTTTACCCATAGTATAAGCTACAGCAGCTTCATAACCAGTGTAATCAACAGAGCCGTTATGGAATGTTGTAACATCAGCTACAGTAGTTGATTTTTGTTTATCACCGTTAGTGAAAGTACCAGCGAAGTATAGGTCACCCATCGTATAAGAACCAGCAACCATCATTTCATTTGAATCTGCTTGGTCTGCGTAACCGCCACCCAGTTTGAAGCCAGAATCACCAAACGCGTAAATACCAGACAGTGCGTATCCATCGTTAGAAATTTCGTTAGTTCCAGCATCGTCAAAACGGTAGTTCACTTTAGCCGAGAAATCACCAAATGTAGCTTTGTAGCCAAGGTTGTTATTTGTACGGTCTGCTACAGAGATTTTATCAGCAGCTGAGTTACCAGCGTATGCCATGATATCGGTAAAATCAGTGATAACGCCTAGAGCACCATCATTTTTACCGTAAGATACTTCACCGAAGTTACCGCCGATTCCAGCGTATGCATAACGGTTTTCAAGGCCGTCTGAACCTGAATCAGTTACAAGGCCGTCATCGTTATTTGTGAATTCGCCTTCCCAGAAACCAACACCGTATAGACCGTCAGAAATTTGAGTAGTACCTTTAAAGTTTAGGCGGATACGAGTTTTATCTGCTGCGTCACCATCTTTAACAGATAGACGAGCTTCAGCACGGCCACCCATTTCTAGAGTTTGGTCTGCGCCTTTGTAGATTTCTGCTGCGTTTACTGCGCCAGCTGAAGTAATGGCTGCTACTGCTAAAGCTAATACTTTTTTGTTCATCATTATTCTAATTCCTATAAGGGTGGAAGAGATTATCTATATTTTTTGTGAATAATATTAAGGGTAACATCTTATGTGGTCAGAATGATTACCGTCGCCTATCACTGTTTCAATAAGGTTATTTTCAGGGTTATTGCGGGTAAAAGGTTAGTAAAACAATCTAAAAACTGCAATTGAACGCTGTTTTTAATTATTTTTTTGTGAACCTTATCATTAAAAAACAGATGTTTATAAAATATGACTAAAGTTTGTTTAATTTTTGCATTTAAGCTTGTTTTATGTTTTTTTTAGTTTTAACTATAAATATAATGTGATGGCTATCCCACTTTATATTTTCTTCTATGTTGTTTTATAGACTTGATTTTATTTTTGAGACGAACTTCTGACTTATATTGAAGTCATTACTTAAAAACAAATGCGAGAAACAAACAATAGATAGGTGATAAAAGGCACTTCTTTGTTTACACTAGAGCAAATTAAATTTAAACAGATACACTTAGGGCGTTTTTATTTAGCAAGGTTTGCTTTATAGGTACTCTAGGTGGGATTTTTATTTGCTGAATTTGTAATTTCAGCTTTAGAGGTAGAAAATATGGATAAGGTACCAATGACGGTACGTGGTGAGAAACTACTGCGTGATGAGCTAGACGTATTACTAAAGCGTCGTCCTGTGATTTCAAAAGCAATTGGCGAAGCGCGTGAGCTTGGCGATTTGAAAGAAAATGCGGAATATCATGCAGCTCGTGAAGAGCAAGGTATTTGTGAAGCACAGATCCGTGACATCGAATATAAACTATCAGTGGCGCAAGTTATTGATGTAACCAAAATGACTAATACTGGTAAGATTATTTTTGGTACAACAGTAACGTTGATCGATTCTAATACTGATCATGAAGTTAAATACCAAATCGTTGCTGATGATGAAGCCAGTATCAAAGAAGGTCGAATTTCAGTTACGTCACCTATTGCTCGTGGTTTAATTGGTAAAATGGCTGGGGATGAAGTGAATATTCAAACTCCAGGCGGTGTCAAAGAGTTTGAGATTGAAAAAGTAGAGTACATTTAATTGTAACTACGGTATAAAATATAAAGGCCGCGTAGTTATCTTTAAAAAGAGAACTAAGACGGCCTTTTTAGTTTCTTACAAAATAGATGCAGAAATTATTTTCTAGGGATCTCAATTTTACGAGCTTCGCTAGCGCGGTATAATACCAGTGTTTTCCCGATAACTTGTACTTTTTCAGCTTTAGTTTCGCGAATGATTGCGTCAACAATCAATTGCTTAGTATCACGATCTTCAGAAGCAATTTTAACTTTGATTAGCTCGTGGTGATTAAGCGCAATCTCAATTTCAGCTACTACAGCTTCAGTAAGACCATTTGAGCCCATCATAACAACGGGTTTTAAATTGTGAGCAAGGCCTTTAAGGTGTTGCTTCTGTTTTGTGCTTAGGTTCATATATACCCGATTATTTCTATATTAAGGGTTGAAAACAGCCTATTCTAACGCCATCTATCCCTGAAGACTATTTTTTGTTTCAGTCTTCTAATTTAAATTAAGTATTTTTAGGTAATGCATGAGTAAGAATAAACTTTCAGCAAGCTCTGGCCGCTGGTTAAAAGAACACTTTGATGATAAATACGTTCTTGAAGCGCAGAAAAGAGGCTATCGCTCTCGTGCTATTTTTAAGATTGAAGAAATTCAAAAGAAAGACAAGCTATTAAAGCCAGGAATGACAGTGGTCGACCTTGGTGCTGCTCCTGGTGGGTGGTCACAATACGCGGTTGAGCAAGTCGGTGATTCAGGGCAAGTTATTGCTTGTGATATTTTAGCAATGGATTCAATCGCTGGTGTAAGCTTTTTGCAGGGGGACTTTAGGGAAGAAGCAGTACTAGATGCATTGCTTGAACGCATACAACCAGATATGGTAGATGTAGTAATGTCTGATATGGCACCAAACATGAGCGGTAACCCAGCAGTTGATCAACCAAGAGCGATGTATCTTGTTGAGCTCGCGTTGGATATGTGCCGCCAAGTATTGGCTCCAAACGGTAGTTTTACAGTTAAAGTATTCCAAGGCGAAAGTTTTGATCAATACTTGCAAGAAGTTCGTAAAATTTTTAAAGTCGTTAAGATTAGAAAACCAGATTCATCACGTGCACGTTCTCGTGAAGTGTATATTGTAGCCACTGGTTACAAAGGTTAAGTCGTACGTAGTAGCTACAGGTTATAAACTGTAGTACTCTATCTTTCATCTATTTAGTTAACGCGGGGTTAACACCTTGAGTGACATGGCAAAAAATCTAATATTATGGCTTGTTATCGCAGTTGTTCTAATGTCGGTATTTCAAAGCTTTGGACCGAGTGATAGCTCTGGTCGTTCAATTGACTACACTACTTTTGTTAAAGAAGTTGGTAATAGTCAAGTTCAAGAAGCAACGTTTAATAATCGTGAAATAAAGGTAACAAAGCGTGACGGTAGCCGTTATGTGACGTACATGCCTGTATTCCAAGATCCTAAATTGCTTGATGATCTTATTAACCAAAATGTAATCGTTAAAGGTACACCACCTGAAGAACAGAGCTTACTTGAGTCTATCTTTATTTCGTGGTTCCCAATGATTCTTCTTATTGGTGTTTGGATCTTCTTTATGCGTCAAATGCAAGGCGGCGGCGGCAAAGGGGCTATGTCCTTTGGCAAGAGCAAAGCTAAGATGATGACGGAAGAACAGATCAACACAACATTTGACGATGTTGCTGGTTGTGATGAAGCAAAAGAAGACGTTAAAGAGTTAGTTGATTACTTACGTGAGCCGAGTCGTTTCCAGAAATTAGGTGGTAAAATCCCAACAGGTGTTTTATTAGTTGGTCCTCCTGGTACTGGTAAAACGTTAATTGCAAAAGCAATTGCAGGTGAAGCAAAGGTACCATTCTTCTCAATTTCAGGTTCTGATTTCGTTGAAATGTTTGTCGGTGTTGGTGCTTCTCGTGTACGAGATATGTTTGAGCAAGCAAAAAAATCATCACCTTGTATCATCTTTATCGATGAAATCGATGCTGTAGGTCGTCAACGTGGCGCAGGTGTTGGTGGTGGTAATGATGAACGTGAGCAAACATTGAACCAAATGCTGGTTGAAATGGATGGTTTTGAAGGTAACGAAGGCGTCATCGTTGTTGCTGCAACTAACCGTCCAGATGTACTTGATGCTGCATTATTACGTCCGGGTCGTTTTGACCGCCAAGTTGTTGTTGGTTTACCTGACATCCGTGGGCGTGAGCAAATTCTTCAAGTACACATGCGTAAAGTGCCATTGGCTGGTGGTGTTGAACCATCATTAATTGCACGTGGTACACCAGGCTTCTCTGGTGCAGACCTTGCTAACTTAGTTAACGAAGCTGCATTATTTGCTGCTCGTACTAATAAGCGTGTTGTGTCAATGGTTGAGTTTGAGCTTGCTAAAGACAAAATAATGATGGGTGCAGAGCGCAAATCAATGGTAATGACGGAAGAGACTAAAACCTCAACGGCTTACCATGAAGCTGGTCACGCCATTGTTGGTCGTTTAGTGCCTGAACATGATCCTGTTTATAAGGTATCGATTATTCCACGTGGCCGTGCGCTAGGTGTAACAATGTATTTACCAGAACAAGATCGCGTAAGCATGAATCGTCAGCACTTAGAATCTATGATTTCAAGTTTGTATGGTGGTCGATTGGCTGAAGAGCTAATTTACGGTGTTGATAAAGTATCTACGGGTGCTTCAAACGACATTGAAAGAGCCACTGATATTGCACGTAAGATGGTAACTCAATGGGGCTTCTCTGAAGCGCTTGGGCCATTATTATACGCAGAAGATCAAGGTGACCCATTCTCAGGTCACGGCGGTTCTCACCAATCGAAACACGTATCACCTGAAACGTTGAAACTGATTGACGCAGAAATCCGTACTATCATTGATCGCAACTACGCTCGAGCTAGACAGATCCTTGAAGATAATATGGATGTGTTGCATTCAATGAAAGATGCATTGATGACGTTTGAAACCATTGATGCGGGTCAAATTGATGACTTGATGGAGCGTAAAACTGAAATTCGTGAACCTCAAGGGTGGGGAGATGATAATCAAACCAAACCTGAAGAGAAAAGCGAAAAATCAGCTGAAGCAGACGTTGAGAATAAAACTGAAGAATCTAAAGTAGAAGAAAGTACTGAGGAAGAAAAACCTCAAGTTGCTGAAGATACGAAAAAAGATTCAGATTCATCAGAAAAATAAGATGAGTTGAGTAAAAATAAACCCCGAGCTCTGCTCGGGGTTTTTGTATTTTAAGGGACTAGTCATGAAATTGAGAAGTAAAAATAAGACATTGATATTAGATCGATCTCATGTGATGGCTATTCTTAATGTTACGCCAGATTCTTTTTCTGATGGTGGTAAATTTACAAATTTAGACGTTGCCTTAAAGCAAGTTGAAAAAATGGTAAATGCCGGAGTTAGTATTATTGATGTTGGTGGTGAATCAACAAGGCCTGGCGCCCCTGAAGTTGCTCTTCAGCAAGAATTAGACCGTGTTATTCCAATTATAGAAGCGATACATCAACGATTTGATACCTGGATCTCTATTGATACAAGTAAAGCGACAGTAATGGATGAAGCCGTAAAGGTTGGCGCAGATTTAATTAACGATGTTCGCGCTCTACAAGAGCCAAATGCGCTTGAAGTTGCGGCTAAAGCTGATGTACCTATTTGTTTAATGCACATGCAAGGGCAGCCACGCACAATGCAATCGGATCCTACTTATAATGAACTGTTTGCAGACGTAACCGGTTTTTTAGAAGAAAGAATCTCAGCATGCCAATCGGTTGGTATCTCAAAAGATAAGTTAATTCTTGATCCAGGGTTTGGATTTGGTAAAACCTTAGCGCATAATTATCAGTTACTTGCAAAACTAGAACATTTTCATCAATTAGGCTTACCGATACTTGCTGGAATGTCTCGTAAATCAATGATTTTTAAATTACTTGATGTAGAGCCTCAATTAGCTACTTCTGGTAGCTTAGCGTGTGCGACTATTGCTGTTATGAAAGGTGCACAAATTATCCGAGTACATGATTTTGAGCAAACGATGGATATAGTGAAAGTTTGCCAAGCAACATTGAATCAAACTTTTTAGTAGAAAGTGTGTTCATTTAAAAAATAAATTATTAAAAATAAAACATGGAGTAGAACATGGCTGAGCGTAAATATTTTGGAACCGATGGGGTTCGAGGCTTGGTAGGTCAAGCGCCTATTACCCCTGATTTTGTTATGAAATTAGGTTGGGCTGCTGGGCAAGTATTGGCTAAACAAGGTACAAAAAAAGTTATTATAGGTAAGGATACGCGTATTTCTGGTTATATGCTGGAGTCTGCACTAGAAGCTGGTTTAGCTGCTGCTGGTTTGCAAGCAAAATTCACCGGTCCAATGCCAACACCTGCCGTTGCCTATTTAACTCAAACTTTCCGTGCTGAAGCCGGAATCGTTATTTCAGCCTCTCATAATCCTTATTATGATAATGGTATTAAATTTTTCTCTTCAGAAGGCACAAAGCTTCCTGATGATATTGAAATGGCAATTGAAGCTGAATTAGATAAACCAATGACGTGTGTTGAATCAGCTCTGCTAGGTAAAGCATCTCGTTTAAACGATGCCGCTGGTCGCTATATTGAATTTTGCAAAAGTACCTTCCCTAAAGAACTGAGCCTAACTGGCGTTAAAATGGTGATCGATTGTGCTCATGGAGCAACGTATCATATAGCCCCTAATGTTTTTAAAGAACTTGGCGCAGAGATCGTTACTATCGGTTGTGAGCCAAATGGCACCAATATTAACCATGAAGTAGGGGCGACAGATGTTCGCGCTTTACAAGCTAAAGTACTAGAAGAAAAAGCGGATTTTGGTGTCGCTTTTGATGGCGATGGTGACCGTATTATTATGGTCGATGAGCTTGGAAATAAAGTAGATGGTGACCAAATTGCTTATATTATCGCCCGTGATGCATTGCGTCGTGGCGAGTTAAAAGGCGGTGTTGTTGGTACATTAATGACTAATATGGGCATGGAAGTTGCGTTACGTAACTTAGGTATTCCATTTGTTCGTTCTAATGTAGGTGACCGCTATGTTATGGAAAAATTATTAGAAAACAATTGGTTGATCGGTGCTGAAAATTCAGGTCATGTCATCCTTCTAGACAAAGTAACAACAGGTGATGCGATTGTTGCTGCATTGCAAGTGATAGCTTCTATTGTGGGTAGCAAAATGACATTACAAGAATTATGTAATGGCATGAGCATGTACCCTCAAGTATTAGAAAATATTCGCTTTATTGGTGATAGCAATCCTCTTGACTCTGATGCAGTGAAGGCAGCTCAAGCTGATGTTGAATCAAAATTAGGTGATAACGGTCGAGTTTTATTACGTAAATCAGGAACTGAGCCATTAATTCGAGTTATGGTTGAAGGTGAGAATGCAGAGCTTGTTCAGCAATATGCGCTTCAAATCGCAGATGCTGTAAAAGAAAGCTGTTAATTTGAGCAATTAAATGAAATTGAACGTTTTTTGTTAATTTTAACTTGTCATAGTAGCCTAGTTTGGTTAATATCCCTCGGCCTCTTAATTGAGAGGGCGCTGGTGTTGCCAATAGGCTACCGGTACATTAATTAGATACATGGGTGACAGAATGCATACGATTCTACTTGTGATTTATCTGATTGCCGCAGTCGGTGTAATTGGCCTAGTATTGGTACAACACGGTAAAGGCGCAGATATGGGAGCCTCATTTGGGGCTGGAGCATCAAATACAGTATTTGGCTCTGGTGGCTCTGGAAACTTTTTAACTCGAATGACCGCACTTTGTGCAACAGTATTTTTTATTATCAGCCTAGCGTTAGGCAATATGTCTACGCATAAAACTGAAGGTTTTGATCTTAAATTAGATCAACAAGCGACAGAGCAAACAGCTGATAATACGAGTGACGTTCCTGCTACTGAAAACAGCGACGTACCTCTTTAAACGACTTTAGCCGAGATGGTGAAATTGGTAGACACGCTAGCATGAGGTGCTAGTGCCTTAGGGTATGAGGGTTCAAGTCCCTCTCTCGGCACCATATTCAGACAAGAATCTGATTCTTGTAATAAAAGGATAAAGAAACTATACTTTCTTTGTTCTTTTCGGACGCGGGATGGAGCAGTTTGGTAGCTCGTCGGGCTCATAACCCGAAGGTCGTCGGTTCAAATCCGGCTCCCGCAACCAATTATCTAATAAAAGTAATTGCTCTTATTAGATAAGTCACGCAAGTGGCATTCAGGGTCCAGCAGTACTAAACCCCGCAATTATCGGGGTTTTTTGCTATCTGAAACAGACTGTTTTTTAAGAATTGGGCCTTTTAGTGCCCTTTTTTTGTTTTCAGGGGATATCAATGACAGGATTAGAAAGACAACTAACAGAAATGCTTGAGGCTCCTGTTGGTGCTTTAGGTTATGAATTGGTCGGTTTAGAGTTTATTCGTGCGGGTGAACATTCAACGTTACGTGTATTTATCGATCATGAAAATGGCATCTTTGTGGAGGACTGTGCGGAAGCCAGTCGTCAAATCAGTGCAGTAATGGATGTAGAAGATCCAATTACAGTAGCATATAACCTAGAGGTTTCGTCTCCAGGTCTTGAACGTCCACTGTTTAAAGCAGCACATTATCAACAATTTGTTGGTCATGAAGTCAGCCTTGTATTAAAGATGCCGATGAATAACCGTCGCAAATGGAAAGGAGATATCCTAGACATTAACGGTGAGATTGTTACGGTTACAGTTGATGGTAACAATGAAGAATTTGCGTTAAGCAACATTTCAAAGGCGAACTTAGTTCCTAAATTTTAAGGCTGATAGAGGCTAAAATGAACAAAGAAATCTTAGCTGTTGTAGAAGCAGTATCAAATGAAAAAGCTGTTCCTCGTGAGCGAATTTTTGAAGCATTAGAAATCGCGCTAGCAACGGCAACAAAGAAAAAATCTACGCTGGAAATTGAAGTACGTGTAGCGATTGATCGCAAAACAGGTGCAGTTGAAACTTTCCGTCGTTGGGTTGCGGTTGCTCAAGTTGAGCAACCTACATTAGAAATTTCTATTGAAGCGGCACAATTTGAAGATGAAACAATCGAAATCGGTGGTTTTATTGAAGATGATATCGAATCAGTAACGTTTGACCGTATTACGACGCAAACAGCGAAGCAAGTTATCGTACAAAAAGTACGTGAAGCTGAACGTGCGATGATCGTTGAGCAGTTTATTGATAACGAAGGTGAGCTAATCACTGGTATCGTTAAAAAAGTAAACCGCGATGCAATTATCGTTGATTTAGGTAGCAATGCTGAAGCGGTTATTTTACGTGAAGATCAACTTCCACGTGAAAATTTCCGTCCAGGTGACCGTGTTCGTGGTCTGCTATATGCAGTTAAACCAGAAGCTCGCGGTTTCCAGTTATTCATGACTCGCTCAAAAGGCGTAATGTTAACTGAATTGTTCCGCGTTGAAGTGCCTGAAATTGGTGAAGAACTGATTGAAATTAAAGCGGCTGCTCGCGATCCAGGTTCTCGTGCTAAAATCGCTGTGAAAACAAACGATAAACGTATTGACCCTGTTGGTGCGTGTGTTGGTATGCGTGGCGCTCGTGTTCAAGCTGTATCAAATGATCTTGGTGGCGAACGCATTGATATCGTGCTTTGGGATGATAATCCTGCACAGTTTGTTATCAATTCTATGGCTCCAGCAGAAGTCGCTTCTATTATTGTAGATGAAGACAACAATACTATGGATATTGCTGTTGAAGCTGATAATCTAGCACAAGCAATTGGCCGTAGTGGTCAAAACGTACGTTTAGCATCTCAACTGACTGGTTGGGAACTAAATGTAATGACAGTTGCAGATCTTAACAAGAAGCACCAAGAAGAAGCTCAAGGTTCTATTGATGCATTTGTTAAGCATTTAGAAATCGATGAAGATTTTGCTCAACTATTAGTTGAAGAAGGCTTTACTACGCTTGAAGAAATCGCTTACGTTCCTGTAAACGAACTACTAGAAGTAGAAGCTTTGGACGAAGAAACAGTTGATCTTCTGCGTACTCGCGCTAAAGAAGCATTAACAACATTAGCACTAGCACAAGAAGAATCTCTTGATGGTATTGAGCCAGCAGAAGACCTACTTGCACTTGACGGTTTAGAGCGCGAACTAGCGTTTAAACTTGCAGCTAAAGGTGTTGTTACTCTTGAAGACCTTGCGGATCAAGGTGTTGATGAGTTGACTGATATTGAAGACCTAACAGAAGCTCGTGCTGGTGAGTTAATCATGGCAGCGCGTAATATTTGTTGGTTCAGCGACGAAGCATAATTATTTCAGCAAGGAGAAGCGGTATGACAAAGCTTACGGTAAAAGCACTTAGTGATGAAATTGGAACTCCAGTTGACCGCTTACTTCAGCAATTTTCGGATGCTGGTATTAATAAAAAAGATGGCGATTCTGTTTCTGAAGGTGAAAAGCAATCATTGCTAGTTCACCTAAAGAAAGAGCATGGTAGTGCTGATGAAGGTGCGTCACCAACCCGTCTCACTCTTCAACGCAAAACTCGCAGCACGTTAAGTGTTGCTGGTTCAGGCGGTAAAAGTAAAGATGTGCAAGTAGAAGTGCGTAAAAAACGTACTTATGTAAAAGCAAGCACACTTGAAGAAGAGAAAAAAACTGAGCAAATGAAAGTAGAGGCTGAAGACAAGGCCAAACGTGATGCAGAGGATGCTGCAATTCGCGAAATTGAACAGAAAGCACAACGTGAAGCGGAAGAAAAAGCTAAGCGTGATGCTGAAGCAGAAGTCAAAGTAAAGCGTGACGCAGAACAAAAAGCGAAACGTACTGAGACTGAAAAGGCTAAAAAACAAATGACTACTAAAAACGATCAAGCAAAAAAAGAAGCTGATGAACTAAAACTTCGTCAAGAACAAGAAGCGACTCGTAAAGCAGAAGCAGAAGCTGCAAAACTAGTTGAAGATGCTCGTAAACTAGCTGAAGAAAATGAAGCTCGTTGGAAAGAAGAAGAGCAGAAAAAATCAGCAGCTGAAAAAACTGCAGATTACCACGTGACAACTTCATCTCACGCTCGTGAAGCAGAAGATGCAGCTGACCGTAAAGATGAGCAACAGCCTCGTCGTCGTAAGAAGAAAGCAAAACCTGCAGAAGCAGCACCTCGCGGTGGTCGTAACCAACGTGGCGGTCGCAACAAGAAGCCTCAAGTAAACAAACCAACGTCTATGCAGCACGGCTTTGATAAGTCAGCAACTGTTGCTAAACAAGATGTTGCGATTGGTGAGACAATTGTTGTTTCTGAACTGGCAAGCAAAATGTCAGTAAAAGCAACTGAAGTAATTAAAGTTATGATGAAGATGGGCGCTATGGCGACTATCAACCAAGTTATCGACCAAGAAACAGCAGCACTAGTTGCTGAAGAAATGGGTCATAAAGTGGTTCTTCGTAAAGAAAACGAATTAGAAGAAGCAGTACTGTCTGATCGTGATAACAGCGCTGATGTTGAAGCTCGCGCACCTGTTGTTACTATCATGGGTCACGTTGACCACGGTAAAACTTCTACACTGGATTACATCCGTCGTGCACACGTTGCTGATGCGGAAGCTGGTGGTATTACACAACACATCGGTGCATACCACGTTGAAACTGACAACGGTATGATCACTTTCCTTGATACTCCTGGACACGCAGCGTTTACCGCTATGCGTGCTCGTGGTGCTCAAGCGACAGATATCGTTGTACTTGTTGTTGCTGCAGATGATGGCGTTATGCCACAAACAATCGAAGCTATCCAACACGCAAAAGCGGCTGGTGTACCTCTGATTGTTGCAGTAAACAAAATCGATAAAGAAGGCGCTAACCCAGATAACGTTAAAAATGAGCTTGCTCAATATGACGTTATTCCTGAGGAGTGGGGCGGCGAGAACATCTTCGTTCATATCTCTGCTAAGCAAGGTACGAACATCGAAGGTCTTCTAGAAGCTATCCTTCTTCAATCTGAAGTACTTGAATTAACTGCGGTTAAAGAAGGTATGGCATCAGGTGTTGTTGTTGAATCTCGTCTAGATAAAGGCCGTGGCCCAGTAGCTACTGTTCTTGTTCAATCAGGTACTCTAAATAAAGGCGATATCGTTCTTTGTGGTCAAGAGTATGGCCGTGTTCGTGCAATGCGCGATGAAAACGGTAAAGACATCGAATCTGCGGGTCCATCTATTCCTGTAGAAATTCTAGGTCTTTCTGGCGTTCCTGCGTCAGGTGACGAAGCGACAGTTGTGCGTGATGAGCGTAAAGCTCGTGAAGTTGCTAACTACCGTCAAGGTAAATTCCGTGATGTTAAACTAGCTCGTCAACAAAAAGCGAAACTAGAAAACATGTTTGCAAACATGGAAGCTGGTGTTGTCGCTGAATGTAACGTAGTACTTAAAGCTGACGTTCAAGGTTCTGTTGAAGCAATCGCTGATTCACTCCTTAAACTGTCTACTGATGAAGTTAAAGTTAACATCATCGGTTCTGGTGTTGGTGGTATTACTGAAACTGATGCAACACTTGCAGCGGCGTCTAATGCAATCCTTCTTGGCTTCAACGTTCGTGCTGATACGACTGCTCGTCGTACCATCGAAAATGAAAACCTAGACCTTCGTTACTACTCGATCATCTACCAGTTGATTGACGAAGTTAAACAAGCGATGGGCGGTATGCTTGCACCTGAGTTCCGTCAAGAAATCATTGGTCTTGCACAAGTACGTGAAGTATTTAAGTCACCTAAACTTGGCGCTATCGCTGGTTGTATGGTAACTGAAGGTACTATCAAGCGTAATAACCCAATTCGTGTTCTACGTGACAACGTAGTTATTTACGAAGGTGAGTTAGAGTCACTACGTCGCTTTAAAGATGATATGCCAGAAGTTAAGAATGGCTACGAATGTGGTATCGGCGTTAAGAATTACAATGATGTTCGCGTTGGTGACCAAATCGAAGTATTCGAAATCATTGAGATTCAACGTACTCTTGATTAATTGACTATAATTACTCCTATTATTCAATACGGTAATAGGGTAATCGGTTGTTAAATACACCATGGGGGGCTGGTTATTACCACGCCCCCCATCTTTCTAAGTGAGAAATGATATGTCAAAAGAATTTAGCCGCGCACAACGTGTGTCGCAACAACTGCAAAAAGAATTAGCAGTAATCCTACAGCGTGAAGTTCGTGATTCACGTATTGGTATGGTTACTATTTCAGATGTTGAAGTATCGCGTGACCTTGCCTACGCAAAGGTATTCGTTACTTTCTTCTGTATCGGTGAGCAAACGCCTGAAACATGTCTAGCGGCATTGAAAGAACATGAAGTTCCTGTTCGTATGCTTCTTGGTAAGCGTATCCGTCACCGTTTGACTCCAGAAGTACGTTTTACTTACGACAACACATTAGTTGAAGGTATGCGTATGTCTAACCTAGTAACAGACGTGATGAATACCGATAAACGTAAAATGGCAGAATCTGGCCGTACTGAATCTGACGAAGGGGAAGAGTAATGGCTCGTCGTCGTAAGGGTCGTCCTATTGATGGTGTTATCTTAATTGATAAACCGGCAGGAATTACGTCGAACGATACATTGCAAAAAGTAAAACGCATCTACTTTGCAGAGAAAGCAGGCCATACTGGTGCGCTTGATCCTCTTGCTACAGGTATGTTGCCTCTTTGTTTTGGTGAAGCGACGAAGTTTTCTCAGTTCTTATTAGATTCTGATAAACGCTATCGTGTGGTTGCGAAGCTTGGTGAACGTACTAACACGTCAGATTCTGATGGTGAAGTGGTTCAAACTCGTGAAGTGAAGGTTGACCGTGGTCAGCTTGAGCGTTGTATTGCTAAATTTCGTGGCACAACAGATCAAATTCCATCAATGTTTTCAGCGTTAAAGCACGAAGGTCGCCCTTTGTATGAATACGCACGAGAAGGCATTGAAGTTCCTCGTAAGTCTCGTAAAATCACGGTTTATTCAATTGAATTAATTCGTTTTGAAGGCCATGAGGTTGAAATGGAAGTGCACTGCTCTAAAGGCACTTACATTCGTACAATTACTGATGATCTTGGTGAAATGCTAGGTTGTGGTGCTCACGTTACGTATTTACGTCGTACTGGTGTATCAAATTACCCATATGAAAATATGGTAACGATTGAACACCTTGAAGCACTACTAGAAAAAGCGCATCGTGAAGAAATTGCACCTCGTGAGTTACTTGATCCGTTACTAATGCCTATGGATTCTGCCGTTCAAGATTTACCTGAAGTAAATATGATCCCAGAATTGGCAGATCATGTTTTACATGGACAACCGGTTCAAGTATTTGGTGCTCCTCAAGAGGGTATCGTGCGAATGACTTCGGGTGAAGAGCGTTTATTTATTGGTATTGGACATATTGATAATGACGGTCGTGTTGCACCAAAGCGTTTAGTTGTATTTAGAGATGAAATCGAAGAAGACAAATAAGTCGCATTGAAGCAATATAATTAAGAAAGAGTAAAGGCCTTGGTGTTTTTACTCTTTTTTATTGCTTTATTATTGTTCATCCGTATAATTCGCTCTTCGCGTAGTGGCTGAATCAGAGATTGGCTGCTGCAAATATTAAACACTCTTACTCAGGAGAGATTTATGTCTCTGAATGCAGAAACTAAAGCAGCAATCGTTGCTGAATACGCACAATGTGAAAACGATACTGGTTCACCAGAAGTACAAGTAGCACTACTTACTGCTTCTATCAACCACCTTCAAGGTCACTTTGCTGATCACAAGCACGATCACCACAGCCGTCGTGGTCTATTACGTATGGTTTCAAGCCGTCGTAAGCTTCTTGATTACCTTAAAGGTAAAAACAGCGAGCGTTACCAAGATCTAATCAAACGTCTAGGCCTACGTCGCTAATTTGCGATGTCTGTAAAGACAGTTTGACAAAAAGGAGCGATTATCGCTCCTTTTTTTATGCCCGTCATATATGTAGCCTCGTATTACTCTCCTTTTTCATTTCTGAACCTCGCATCTTGTCCTAATTGGGGTATACTATGGCCGTTGAAATCGCAGTGTGCGCTTTTGATAATATAATCTTATTCACCGTATTACAGTCACCGAAGTCGGCCACTAGGTCGCGACTATTACAAGTTATCTTACACTGAGTAAACTTGTACTAGTCGCGACTGGTAATATGTTGAACCATCTATGTAAAGTGTTTTAATTTCAGATAGACATATCTTGTATATTGAGACCAAAGGAAAAAAAATGTTCGAGAAACCAGTCGTAAAATCATTTCAGTATGGTAACCATACTGTAACACTAGAAACAGGCGTAATGGCTCGTCAAGCAACTGCAGCAGTAATGGCAAGCATGGACGATACATCTGTATTCGTTTCTGTTGTTGCTAAAAAAGAAGCAGTAGCAGGTCAAGATTTCTTCCCACTAACAGTTAACTACCAAGAGCGTACATATGCTGCTGGTAAAATCCCAGGTGGTTTCTTTAAGCGTGAAGGTCGTCCTTCTGAAGGCGAAACACTAACGGCTCGTCTAATTGACCGTCCTATTCGTCCACTTTTCCCAAGTGCGTTTAAAAACGAAGTTCAAATTATCGCTACGGTTGTTTCTATCAATCCTGACGTAAACCCAGACATGATCACTATGATCGCAACGTCTGCAGCACTTTCTATCGCTGGTGTACCATTCAATGGCCCTATCGGTGCTGCACGTGTTGGTCACATCAATGGTGAGCTAGTTCTTAACCCATCAAACACTGAGCTTGAAAACTCTAAACTAGACCTAGTTGTGTCTGGTACAGAAGGCGCAGTATTAATGGTTGAATCAGAAGCAGATAACCTATCTGAAGAAGAAATGCTTTCTGCTGTTGTATTTGGTCACGACCAACAACAAGTAGTAATCAAAGCGATCAACGAATTCGCTGCTGAAGTTGCAACTCCGTCTTGGAACTGGGAAGCACCTGTAGTAAACGCAGAGCTTAAAGCTCAAGTCGCTGAACTTGCAGAAACTCGTCTTTCTGAAGCGTACCAAATTACTGAAAAAATGGCGCGTTACGAGCAAGTTGGCTCAATCAAAAACGAAGTTGTTGCCGTTCTTTTAGCTCAAAATGAAGCACTAGATGAACGCGAAATCCGTGGCATGCTTGGTTCTCTAGAGAAAAAAGTAGTACGTAGCCGCATTATTGCTGGTCACCCACGTATCGATGGTCGTGAAAAAGACATGGTTCGTGCGCTAGATGTACGTACAGGTGTTCTTCCTCGTACTCATGGTTCAGCTCTATTCACTCGTGGTGAAACTCAAGCACTTGTTACTGCAACGCTTGGTACACAACGTGACGCTCAAATCATCGACAGCCTAATGGGTGAGAAGAAAGATCACTTCCTTCTACACTACAACTTCCCTCCATACTGTGTAGGTGAAACTGGTTTTGTTGGTTCTCCTAAGCGTCGTGAAATCGGTCACGGTAAACTAGCTAAGCGCGGTATTGCTGCAGTAATGCCTTCTGTTGAAGAATTCCCATACACAGTTCGTGTAGTATCGGAAATCACTGAATCTAACGGTTCATCTTCAATGGCTTCTGTATGTGGTACATCTCTAGCACTTATGGATGCTGGTGTTCCAATTAAAGCGTCTGTTGCTGGTATCGCAATGGGTCTTGTTAAAGAAGGCGACGATTTCGTTGTTCTTTCTGACATCCTTGGCGACGAAGATCACCTAGGCGACATGGACTTTAAAGTAGCGGGTACTAATGAAGGTATTACTGCGCTTCAAATGGACATCAAAATTGAAGGTATCACTAAAGAGATCATGCAGATCGCTCTAAACCAAGCACAAGGTGCGCGTAAGCACATCCTTACTGTTATGGATGAAGCAATCTCTGGCGCTCGTGAAGATATCTCACAATACGCTCCACGTATTCACACAATGAAAATCAGCTCTGATAAGATCAAAGATGTTATCGGTAAAGGCGGCGCAGTTATTCGTGCTCTTTGTGAAGAAACGGGTACAACTATCGAAATCGAAGATGACGGTACAATTAAAATCGCTGCGACTGAAGGTGCTGCTGCTAAAGAAGCTATCCGTCGTATCGAAGAAATTACTGCTGAAGTTGAAGTTGGTAAAATCTACCCAGGTAAAGTTATGCGTATCGTTGATTTCGGTGCATTCGTAACGGTTCTAGGTCCTAAAGAAGGTCTAGTTCATATTTCTCAAATCGCTGAAGAGCGTATTGAGAAAGTTGCAGATCACCTACAAGTTGGTCAAGAAGTGCAAACTAAAGTACTAGAGATAGACCGTCAAGGTCGTATCCGTCTAAGTATTAAAGAAGCAACTGCTGAGCTAAACCCAACAGCTTCTGCTGAAGTAAAAGACGCAGAATAATCTTATTGATTACAGTCTTTTAATATAAAGCATGTTATAAAGGGAGCAGAAATGCTCCCTTTTCTTTTAACTGTAGTTAGAAGAAGTCAGCTTATCATAGGAGAAAATGAGTGAATTGGATTCGAATAGTCTTAGTCGGCGCAGTTATGGTGTTATCAGGTTGTGCATCAACAAATAACACTTCAGGATGGGCCTCCCCTCCAATGGCTGTACCTTTACAATCAAGTATTCAGCAAGAGATACAGTTATCTCGTTTGAATCAATTGTTATTACGTCCAGATGTTGATAATGCAACTCGCGCAAAAATGTTTTATGAGCGTGGGTTAATTAATGACAGCTTGGGGCTACGTGATTTAGCTCGTGTAGATTTCACTCAGTCTCTTAATTTAAAGCCAGATCAAAGTGATGTATTTAATATTTTAGGTGTTTATTACACACAAAATACAGATTTTGATGGCGCCTATGAAGCACTGGATTCCGCACTAGAATTAGACCCTAATAATCAATTTGCAGAACGAAATTTAGCGATTGCTCTTTATTATGGTGAGCGTTATGACCAAGCGTACGAAATAGCAAAAAAGCATTATAACGATGCACCAACAGATCCTTATCGTGCGATTTGGCTATATTGGATTGGTCTTGAAGTTGATCCATTAGTGGCAACTGAAGAATTTAAAGTTCAATATCAGAAACGTACAGATGATGATTTTGGATGGGATCTCGCTGGTGTTATTTTAAAAGAAACAACAGAAGATGAGTTCTTTAAAAAAATACTAACTACCACTCGCAATAATGCAGCGCTAGCGCAAAAATTAACAGAAGGTTACTTTTATTTAGCGAAAGGCTATCAATATGAAGGTGATTATCCAAGTGCCATTGCTTTATATAAATTAGCAATGGCTGGTAACGTTTATGAATTTGTTGAGCATCGCTATTCGTTTGTTGAGCTAGGTAAGATTTACTTATCGTTACGAGAGCTACAAGAGCAAAAAATAAAAGAGCAGCAAACTTTAGAAATGAAGGAAACCCCAGTTTCTGATAATTCGGAAAAAGAAGCGTTAAAAGAAGAAGCGCTAGCTGAGTAAATGTAAATGCCTTACCCATGAAAAAGCCCTTACTTAGAAATAAGTAAGGGCTTTTTTATTGAACACTTAATATGAATTAGATTTGAACATCTAGCCCTGCAATATTGTGCCAATAGCCATTGCATTGGCGTGCATCTTTTAACGAAAACTTCTCTAATCCCATTTCATTTGCTTTAAATTTAGAGACTTCATCAAATGTTTCAACGCTTAATGGACTTAGGCGAACTACGTCAACCAAGTCATTCATACTTGCTAAGTCATTGATTAAATTATAGCAATAACCCGATTGAGTTTGAATGCCATTTAGAGTAAATACTTCTTGCCCTTCTTGGCTATTTACCGTGATGCCATTTGGGTACTTTATGCAACAGGTCTCACATTCATCTTTTGGTTTATTTTCTGCTCTCGCGGTAAAGCAGCGTGCAGAGTAAGCCAAAGGTAGATAACCGTAGCTAAATACTTCGGTTTCAAACTTATTACGAATACCAAGGTCATCGCATTGAAGCAGAACGTTCTGTAACCATTCACGTGACAATTCAACAGGCATACACCAACGAGTCATGCCTTGTTTTAAAAATAGATTAAGAGTTTGAGCGTTATAGCAGTTAACTGCGGGGCCAACAACAAAAGGAACGTTGCTTTCTGAAGCCAGTTGAATGGCAGATACATCGTTTGCTTCAATAATGAAGTCGCCATTATCAATGTATTTTTTCATCGCATTGACTTCACTTGGTGCTTCTAATAGCGCCATCGTTGACAGTACAACTTGTTTACCTGAATCCGATATTTCTTTAGCAATCGAAAACCAATCTTTCGGTTTCATTTCTCGGCGTTTTGAGCAAACACTCTCCCCCAAGTAAATGATATCAGTTTCGCTGCTTATCGCTTTTTGATAAAAAGATTCAACATTCTCTTTAGACCAAAAGTATAAAAGTGGACCTAATGCATACTTCATGATGTTCTCCTATTGCCACTTCTTATGATAAGCGCCAAGGGTAGTTTGAGTTCCCTCAGAAACGTTTGCTAATGCGGCGTCCCATTTTGGTTCAACTGAGTAACCTTCAGGGTTTGCTTTATAGTGATCAATCGCTGCGCGCCAAGTACGAGTCACTTGTTCAACATAAGCAGGACTGCGTTGACGGCCTTCAATTTTTACCGAGGCGACATTCGCTGCAAATAATTCAGGAACCAGAGATAAGGTATTCAGACTGGTAGGTTCTTCTAGTGCATGAAACGTTTTACCTTGAACATCAAAGCGACCTTTGCAAAGTGTTGGGTAACCTGCATTTTCTCCGTCGCCATAACGATCAATTAAAATGTTATTTAAACGAGATTCTAGACCATTTTCAGTTTCTTGCCAGCGAACGTACTTCGCCGGAGAGCAAGCGCCAACGGTATTTGGAGACTCACCAGTCATATAAGAAGATAAATAACAACGACCTTCAGACATAATGCATAAGCTACCAAAGGCGAATACTTCTAAATCTACATCAGAAGTTAAATTACGTGACAATTGTTTTACTTGGTGAATTGATAATACACGAGGCAATACAACACGTTTGATGTTGAAGTTTTTCTTATAGAAATCAATTGCCGCTACATTAGTTGCAGAGGCTTGAACGGATAAGTGCAGTTCTAAATCTGGGTATGTGTTTGCTGCGTATTCTAAAACGCCTATATCCGAAATAATCAGAGCATCAATTCCCATTGCTGCTGCATTATCAACCGCTTTTGTCCAGCGACTGAATCCATCAGGGTGAGCAAAGGTATTTAAAGCAACATGAATATGCTTATTGTTGTCATGAACGTATTGCACAGCCTTCTCAAGTTTTTTACCTGTGAAGTTTAAGCCTGCAAAGTGGCGTGCATTCGTATCGTCTTTAAAACCGATATAAACGGCATCGGCACCGCAATCAATAGCGGTTTTTAGAGCAGGCAAGTTACCGGCTGGGCAGAGGAGTTCCATAAGAATACCTAGTTACAAAAAATCTGATGCTCTATGATAATGATAAGATAATTTTGAAACTTGATTTAAGGCAGGTTTTTAGTTGTTTTGTTACCTAAATAAAGGTTTGGTATTAAATAACGAGAAAGGCGATTTTTTAGTGTTTATTTGTGTTTAAGAGGCTGTAATACCTAGAAAGTGGTGGGTTATTTCTAGGGGTTAACCTCTTTGTTATTTGATTATCTTGAGCGTTTGTTTTGTACTAATAACGCTTCAATCTCATGTTTTGGCTGAGGTTTGTAGAAGTGAAAACCTTGAATAGAATCACAATTTAAACTAGAAAGAAGCATTGCTTGTTGTCTGGTTTCAACACCTTCAGCCACGATATCCATATTTAGATTTTTACCTAAATTAATGACATTTTCTATGATGGTAATTTGTTTAGGTAGAGTATCTATTTCGCTAATGAAACCACGATCAATTTTCAGTTCATCAAGTGGAAAACGAGCAAGGTAAGCTAGCGATGAATAACCAGTACCGAAATCATCAATAGAAAGGGTAAATCCTAATTTCTTTATCGCCTCAAGCATTTGAATTGCATGTTCTCCATCACTCATAACTGCGCTTTCAGTTAGCTCCAAGGTGATACAATTAGGATCAACTTGAGTTGTTTTGAGTAATCGTTCCATATAGTCAATGAGTTGTGGATTACCAAATTGTATAGGAGATAAATTAATTGCGATACGACCAGGTAAGATCCCTTGGTTTTTCCATTCTTTTACGGTTTGGAATACCTCACGCATAACCACTTTACCTAGCATTTCAATTAACCCTGAACGCTCAGCAACAGGAATGAAGCGAGCAGGGCTAATATAACCCTCTACAGGGTGTTTCCACCGAACAAGTGCTTCTGCACCATTAATTCTAAAATCACGAGCGCTCACCTTTGGTTGGTACCAAACCTCTAACCCATTGTTTTGCAATGCTTTTTGAAGTTCAATTTCTAACCATAATCGCATTCTTGCTTCTTTGTTCATTTGATCATGAAATTTAACCAAACGGTTTCGACCACGATCTTTCGCTTCATACATTGCTGTATCGGCATTTTGCAATAAACTGCGGGCATCAGTCCCATCGGTAGGGTATTGGACACTACCAATAGAACAGGCTAATCGTTTAGAGAAGTGGACTAAGTCAAAAGGTTGGTTGATTAGCTGTATGATTTTATCTGCGAGTTGGTCAAGAATTTGGTTATGTTCTGGTTTAGGAAATAATATACCAAACTCATCCCCCCCCAAATGCCCAACAATGGCGTGTTTTGGTAATAACTTTTGTAACCGAGTTGAAATTTCTTTCAGTACTCGGTCACCAATATGGTGCCCTAAAGAATCATTAATATTTTTGAAATTATCGATATCTAGATAGAGCATGAAAAAAGGAATATTTTCTTTAATCATTTTATCAATAACGTGAGTAAACCCATGGCGGTTGTATATTCCAGTCAGTAAATCAACTTGAGATATGGCAATTTGGCTACTCGTTGCAAGTTGTTTTTTATTTTCTTTTAAAATAACAAGATGGGCTGGGCTTCCTAAAATAAACGTTTTTTCGACGGTTAGAATTAACTCAGAAAGAATACCGCAATTGACCGTCGTTTTAACCGTTAATTGCTGTCCTGAGATTAAGTTAGCAATGATGTCAGATAGGGAGTGGGTTTTGTTGCTGGCGATTAATAATTGTTCAATGCTTTCACCAATAAACTCGGTTGGTTTATTAAAACCGAGCATTTTTGCGGAAGCGGTGTTTGCTGAGACGATGATATCGCCTTCAACTAAAAAGACTGAATCATTAAGAAGTTCGGTGAGTTTTTCGTATTTAGATTCGCTTTCTTTTAATGAACTGAGTAATTGCTGTCGTTCAGATGTATCTACAGCATGAAAGACAATGTAGGTGTTATTGTCCTGCTCAATTGGAAATAAACTGAAATGAAAACTGGTATCAAAGCGATGGTCGTCGAGGGTTATTTCAGCTTCAATTTTTTCGCCATTTAATGCTCTAGAATAATAGGGCTTAAGAGAGGTGTAAAAATGAGTACCTAAAATTTCAGCGTCTGAGCGACCAAACAACGCTTCACGGCTTAATCCACTAATTTCACAATAGCGGTTATTGACGGTGACGTAGTTATGATCTGTGTCTAAAATAGCAAACAGAAATGGACTGTTATCTGTTAGTAAAGGAAGCCAATGTTGTATTTGGTTAAGTGACATAGTGCTACCGCTTGTTAGTAAAGAAGACAAATAACGTCCAGAATTATTGATATTTATAATTTCAACAGCAAAATATACATTGAATGAAACCCTTATATCTACCTTAAATTGTAATAAGTGTTTTTTTTGATAAGAAACAGGTTAGATATCGCTCAATCAATTTATACTTAATTAAAGTTATCGACCAAATGTAGTGGAAATTAAGTGTGATTAATCAAATTCGTTCAAAATTAGTAGAAAATGCGGCATCAGTTCTCAAAGTGCCTGCAAAATTTGTCCCTATTTCAATGCAAAAAAAGATATTGCTCGAAGGTTTAAAGCAAGTATTTCATGAAGCACTTGAAGATGGTGATTTTGAGTTTTTGGAAGGTAAGTGGTTAAAAGTTTCAATTATTGATCTCGAATTGCACTGGTTTATCAGCTATAAAGATGAAAAACTGATAGTCTCGGACAAAGCAGAGAACGAAGATGTTAGCTTTAGCGGTCCGTTGAATGATTTAATTTTAATTGCTGGCCGTAAAGAAGATCCTGACACTCTATTTTTCCAACGTCGCTTGAAAATTGAAGGTGATACAGAACTTGGTCTAGAAGTGAAAAACTTAATGGACAGTGTTGATTTTGATTCATTACCAAAACATTTAAATCAAGCATTAATGACGTTGGCTAATTTTGTCCAACAAGGTTTGCAAAAACCTGAAGTGAAAGAGACGATAAATGCTTATTAGAACTGAAGCTCCAGCGGATATTTTAACGATTGATCGATTAGTTCACGAGACATTTGAGACTGAAGCTGAGGCTAAGTTAGTGATGTCTCTACGTGAAAACAGTCATCTAACATTATCATTAGTAGCATGTACTGATGAAGGTGAAGTGATAGGCCATTGTCTTTTTAGTCCAGTAACACTTGATGGCGATGATTTAAACTGGCAAGGGCTTGCGCCTTTGTGTGTAAAAAAAGAATTTGAAAAACAAGGTATTGCTCACTCTTTAGTTACTGAAGGGTTAGAAACCTTGGCTGAATTTGGTTACCCAGCCGTTGTTGTTCTTGGTGATCCTGCTTATTACCATCGCTTTGGTTTTGAGCCTGCAAATAAATACGATATGAAGTGCAAATGGGAAGTCCCTGAGGAGGCATTTATGATTAAAGCATGCTCTCCTGAATTTATTGACGGTAAATCGGGCTTAATCGAATATTGTCCAGAGTTTGACTTATTATAACCATTCAATAAAACACCCATGATATTAGTGGGTGTTCATTTCTTATATATGTCTATACGTACTATCTAAAGGTTGAATGTTTACGTTATATTCAATCTTAGTTATTTCAGGTACATCAAGTGGTATCCCTTCTAGAATATTGATAATATCCGTAACCTTAAATTGACAGGTGAATTGAGATGCCAAAGCAAGCGTTACAGTTTTTAAATGAAATGAATATTTCGGTTTGGCAAGTTCGACAACCAGAATACTTCTCTATGTTAGAAGCAAACACACTATCGTTACCTGAAACTTGTCAGTTATTATTTGTAGCTCCTGCTGTTCCAACTGAACGTGATGCTTTTCTTTTTGGGAAGGTACTTGCAAGCATGAAACTATTGCCAGAGCAGGCGTTATTTCTTCCTTCTGAGTCGTTAGAGTATTTGGCTGAACATCATTTAAAGTGGTGTTGGTTTTCTGGTGTTCTTATTACTGAATTAGAAGGAGTGCGAACATTGAGCTCTCCTCTTTTATCTGAAATGCATACCAATACTCAATCACGACGCGATCTATGGCGACAAATTTGTTCTTATGACCATTAATATCCAACTTATTTCTGAAACTCATCTTGATGATATTTGGCGAATAGAAAGAGCGGCACATTCACACCCTTGGGCTGAATCGATGATCCGAGACTTAAATAGTCGTTGTGCACAACATCGAGTAATGCTAGAAAATGATCAAGTTGTTGGTTATTTTTATGCGCAGAATGTTGTCGGTGAAGTGACGTTACTTAATGTTGCTATTGATCCTGCGTATCAAAGAAAAGGGTTTGGTCGTAAATTGACTGAGTTTTTTATTGATATGTGTATGGAACAAAGTGCTGATTCTGCTTGGCTTGAGGTGCGTGAAAGTAATGTTAAAGCGATCTCTTTGTATGAATCTGAAGGGTTTAATGAAGTTACTCGACGCCACGATTACTACCCAACAGCTAATGGTAAAGAAGACGCCATTATCATGAGTTATATATTCTTTTAATCGGCGCTTTAGATAATCAACGTCTTTGAGTATAATCTCGCCTAATTACATCCTTTCTGAAATCTTACAGGATTATCAACGCTTATGTCTTTTTTACAAGAAGTGGGTAAACGTAGAACGTTTGCCATCATTTCTCACCCGGATGCGGGTAAAACAACCATTACTGAAAAAGTATTATTATTCGGAAACGCGATTCAAAAAGCGGGTACGGTAAAAGGTCGTGGTTCAAACCAGCACGCAAAATCAGACTGGATGGAAATGGAAAAAGAACGTGGTATCTCGGTAACTACGTCAGTAATGCAATTTCCATTTAACGGTTGCCTAGTTAACCTTCTTGATACTCCTGGACACGAAGATTTCTCGGAAGATACCTACCGTACTTTAACTGCGGTAGATTCATGTCTAATGGTTATCGATGCCGCGAAAGGTGTCGAAGATCGTACTCGTAAATTGATGGAAGTAACGCGTTTACGTGATACGCCAATCGTAACCTTCATGAACAAAATGGACCGTGAAGTACGAGACCCAATGGAAGTGCTTGACGAAGTAGAAAGCGAGCTAGGTATGGCTTGTGCTCCTATTTCATGGCCTATCGGTTGTGGTAAAGAGTTTAAAGGTGTTTATCATATTCACCGTGATGAAACGATCTTGTATCAATCTGGTCATGGCCATGAGATCCAAGAAGTACGCACGATCAAAGGTCTTGATAACCCAGAGCTTGATGTTGCTATCGGTAACGAACTTGCGAGCAGTGTTCGTGAAGAGCTTGAATTGGTTATTGGCGCTGCGCACGAGTTTGATTTAGAGTTATTTCTTAAAGGAGAGCTAACACCAGTCTACTTTGGTACGGCACTAGGTAACTTTGGTGTTGACCATATGCTTGAAGGTTTGACTGAATGGGCTCCTGCACCACAAACGCGTGAAGCAGTAGAACGTGCAGTTGAAGCTACTGAAGAAAAATTCTCAGGATTTGTATTTAAGATCCAAGCAAACATGGATCCTAAGCACCGTGACCGTATTGCCTTCATGCGTATTGTATCGGGTACTTATACCCAAAGTATGAAAATGAACCATGTTCGTACAGGTAAAAACGTCAGTATTTCTGATGCGGTAACCTTTATGGCGGGTGATCGTTCTCGTGCTGAAACAGCCTATGCGGGTGACATCATTGGTTTGCATAACCACGGCACGATTCAAATAGGTGATACCTTCACGCAAGGTGAAAACTTGAAGTTCTCAGGTATTCCAAACTTTGCACCTGAATTATTCCGTCGTATTCGTCTAAAAGATCCGTTGAAGCAAAAACAACTATTGAAAGGTCTTGTCCAACTTTCTGAAGAAGGTGCGGTTCAGGTTTTCCGTCCGTTACAAAATAACGATCTTATCGTTGGTGCGGTTGGTGTTCTTCAGTTTGATGTGGTTGTTTCTCGTCTGAAATCAGAATATAACGTAGAAGCTATTTATGAAGGTATCAGTGTTGCAACCGCTCGTTGGGTTGAATGTACTGATGGTAAAATCATGGATGACTTCCAGCGTAAGAGCCAAGCTAACCTAGCATTAGATGGGGGCAATAACTTAACGTATATCGCGCCTACTATGGTTAATTTGAATTTAGCAGTAGAGCGTTTCCCTGAAGTTCAATTCAGAGCAACACGAGAGCATTAATTTGTTCTATTGCTAATAAATCTAAACGGAGTCTTAACGGACTCCGTTTTTGTATCTATTGTTTATACTTGTTCTGATTATTAAATTCGATATATCCGTGATAGGGGAAGCTTTAATGTGGAAGATAATTAAACAATGGATTAAAAAGTATGATGTATGGTGCTTGTCTCTTGGTTTAACACCTGAAAATAAACGCAGTTGTGTGCCATATAAGAAAGAAGAAGAGTGATGTCATTTAAATTGATAGATACCCATTGTCACTTAGATTTTTCTCCTTTTTCAGAAAGTGAAACGTATTATCTTAATAAAGCCCAGGAGAGTGGTGTAACCAAGTTTATTGTGCCCAGTGTTAATCAATTAAATTGGGACAAGGTAAGCGAACTCGCTGAGAGAAATGAAGGGGTGTATTATGCGCTGGGTATTCACCCGTTATTTATATCTTCTGATTATGAACATGAAATTGAACGCCTGAAAGACAAATTTAAAGTTCAAGCTCAGGCTCGTATTGCTATTGGAGAGTGCGGGTTAGATTTTTGGGATCCTGAATGTAATCGCGATATCCAAATACATGTATTTCGAGAGCAATGCTTATTAGCCAAAACCCACCAACTTCCCTTAATTGTACACAGCCGAAAAAGTCACGATCATGTTTTAAAAGTACTGCGAGAAATAAAACCAGAGAAAGGCGGGGTTATCCATGGGTTTAGTGGCAGCTTACAACAAGCGAATCAATTTATTAATTTGGGCTTCTATATTGGTGTCGGTGGTGTGATTAGCTATGAGCGAGCGATTAAAACAAAACGCACAATTTCTGAGCTTTCTTTAGATCGTTTATTATTAGAAACAGACGCTCCTGACATGCCATTATCTGGTTTTCAGGGGGTACCTAACTCGCCAGATAAAGTACGACATATTCTAGAATGTTTGATTTTGTTGAGAAAAGAGTCAAGGAAAACGATTGCAAATGCTGTTTATAGAAATACTAATCATTTGTTCGGTATTTGAGTTGCCAGTCATTTCTTTAGATGTAATTGATGAATCTTTAGATACCCCTTAGTGATAAAGATCACACTAATGAATGAATGTATGATGTACGTTGACAGAATATGTGACAACGGCATTACTTTATTAGTGGTTCAGTGAGTATAATCGCCCCCGCTAATTTGAAACACGCCAACAATCAATTTTAGGGAAACTTTTAACTATGAGCCTGTTAATGAGCTTGGTTGGGATTGTAGCACTGCTTGCTTTTGCAGTACTTCTATCTGATAACCGCAAAGCAATCAATCTACGTACTGTCGGTGGCGCTTTTGCCATTCAATTTATTCTAGGTGCATTTATACTATACGTACCTGTGGGTCGTGATGTACTTTTAGGTGCATCTGAAGCGGTTGCGAATGTAATCAACTATGGTAACACTGGTATCGAATTCTTATTCGGTGGCTTAGTCTCGAATAAAATGTTTGAAGTATTTGGTGGTGGCGGTTTCGTATTCGCACTGCGCGTACTTCCTGTAATCGTATTCTTTGCATCATTAACTGCGGTACTTTATTACCTTGGTATCATGCAAATTGTGATTAACTTCTTAGGTGGTGCTCTTCAAAAAGCACTTGGTACTTCTCGTGCGGAATCTCTTTCTGCTACAGCGAATATTTTCGTTGGTCAAACAGAAGCACCTCTAGTTGTTCGTCCATTCATTCCAAAAATGACTCAATCAGAATTGTTTGCTGTTATGTGTGGTGGTCTAGCTTCTGTTGCTGGTGGTGTACTTGCGGGTTATGCGTCTATGGGCGTGCCTCTAGAATACCTAATCGCAGCTTCATTCATGGCAGCTCCTGGTGGTCTTTTATTTGCTAAAATTCTTAAACCAGAAACAGAAACTCCAGTTGACCAATTTGACGCACTTGATAACAAAGGCGATGACAAACCAGCTAACGTAATCGATGCTGCTGCTGCAGGTGCTGCAACAGGTATGCAACTTGCGTTAAACGTAGGTGCAATGCTTCTTGCTTTCATCGGTCTAATCGCACTAATCAACGGTATCTTAGGTGGTGTTGGTGGTTGGTTCGGTATGCCAGAAATTACGCTAGAGCTTATTCTTGGTTACGTATTCGCTCCAGTTGCTTTCCTAATCGGTGTGCCGTGGGAAGAAGCGACAATTGCAGGTTCTTTCTTGGGTCAAAAATTAGTAGTTAACGAATTCGTTGCTTACTTAAACTTTGCACCATACCTAGCTGAAGGCGCTGAAGTTGTTCTTTCTGATAAAACGAAAGCAATCATTTCATTCGCACTATGTGGTTTTGCTAACCTTTCTTCTGTAGCAATACTACTTGGTGGTTTAGGTAGCCTTGCTCCTGAACGTCGTCATGACATCGCTAAGATGGGTATGAAAGCCGTTGCTGCTGGTACATTATCTAACTTAATGTCAGCAACAATCGCAGGTCTATTCTTATCTCTATAATCGTTATAGAGTAAATTAGACGCTAAAAAAACCCGCATTTATTGCGGGTTTTTTTATGTCTATAGAAAGATAACGTTTTGATGAATAAATAATTATTTCCATTTTTTATGTAAAAAGAGTGAGATGCAAACCGATTGCGTTACCAGATAGAAACAGTGAGATGAATTAATCTTGATACAATACGAATCATAGCAAAGAGAAAGGCAACTAGGTTTTGAAAATTAAACTACATTTAATGTATACACGATAAGTAACTTGAGAGTGAATTATGTTGAATGAAGTTTTGTTATCAGTCTTAGCTGGTTTGATTGTTGGTGTTGTTTTTTCAGCAATTAAATTACCAATTCCAGCACCTCCAGTATTATCTGGTGTTATGGGGATCGTCGGTGTTTATCTTGGAGCCGTGGGTTATCAATGGATTATTGAACGTTTCTTTTCATAATCCCAGTGTCTTTATATGGAAACATGGTTTCACTAGTGCCTCAGAAGAAGTGTTGGTAAAATAAAGCATGTTTCAACGGTGTCTCATAATGAAATATGAGGCAAACAGAATAGCGGTACTTTTTCATCGTATGAAGTAAGTACTGGCGGCAAAATGGATATTGATTGGGTGTAATTTCACTCAAGTCTTCAGGGAATCAAGTCCGCTCATTTGCTGTTGAACTTAATACATGAACAGCAAAACTATCAAAGAATTTATTCTATTTTGGAGATAACAATGAGCGATTTAAAAGCAGCGGCACTACGTGCATTAAAATTAATGGATTTAACGACTCTTAACGATAACGACACAGATGAAGTTGTGATTGCGTTATGTAAGAACGCGAAAACAGCAGTAGGTAATACAGCAGCAGTTTGTATTTACCCACGTTTCGTTCCTATCGCTAAGAAAACGCTGCGCGAGCAAGGCACACCAGAAGTACGCATTGCAACAGTAACTAACTTCCCACATGGTAACGACGATATTGCTATCGCTGTTGCAGAAACTAAAGCAGCTGTCGCTTACGGCGCTGATGAAGTTGATGTGGTATTCCCATACCGTGCATTGATTGCTGGTGACGAAACCGTAGGTTTTGAACTGGTTAAGCAATGTAAAGAAGCGTGTGGCGACATTCTGCTTAAAGTTATTATTGAAACTGGTGAGTTAAAAGAAGAAGCTCTTATTAAGAAAGCGTCTCAAATCTGTATTGAAGCTGGCGCTGACTTTATTAAAACCTCTACTGGTAAAGTGCCAGTTAACGCAACACCAGAATACGCACGCATGATGCTAGAAGTAATTCGTGATATGGGCGTAGCTAAAACAGTTGGCTTTAAGCCTGCTGGCGGCGTTCGTACTGCTGAAGATGCACAAGCATACCTAGCAATGGCTGATGATATTTTAGGTGGCGATTGGGCTGATAACATGCACTACCGCTTTGGTGCATCAAGCTTACTAACTAATCTTTTAAATACATTAGAAGTAACAGAAGAAACAGCTGACCCATCAGCTTACTAGTTTCTCGTTACTTGATTTATAGCTAAAAAATAAATCGACTTAGGTGAGGCATTACCGTCTCACCTACCTCAACCCTACTTATATAAATTACCCAACCAAGATTGGGGAGGCACTAATGTATCTACCACAAGAGATTATTCGCAGAAAGCGTGACAATAAAGTACTAACAACAGAAGAAATTAACTTCTTTATTCAAGGAGTTGCAAAGAATACCGTATCTGAAGGTCAAATTGCAGCTTTTGCAATGGCGGTTTATTTTAATGAAATGACAATGCCAGAACGTATCGCATTAACGTGTGCAATGCGTGATTCAGGCATGGTGATTGATTGGAGCCACATGAACTTTGACGGACCTATTGTTGATAAACATTCAACAGGTGGCGTTGGTGATGTGACTTCATTAATGCTTGGTCCTATGGTGGCAGCGTGTGGTGGTTATGTTCCAATGATCTCTGGTCGTGGTTTAGGCCATACAGGCGGTACACTGGATAAACTAGAATCTATAGCTGGTTACAACATTATGCCAAGCAATGAGATTTTTGGAAAAGTAACCAAAGAAGCCGGTGTGGCGATTATTGGTCAAACAGGTGATTTAGCACCGGCTGATAAACGTGTGTATGCGACTCGTGATGTAACAGCAACGGTTGATAATATTTCATTGATCACGGCCTCTATCTTATCTAAGAAATTAGCGGCAGGTTTAGATTCGTTAGTGATGGATGTTAAAGTGGGTTCTGGTGCATTCATGCCAACTTACGAAGCGTCTGAAGAGTTAGCAAAATCTATCGTAGCAGTTGCAAATGGTGCAGGTACCAAGACAACCGCATTGCTTACTGATATGAACCAAGTATTGGCATCAACTGCAGGTAACGCATTAGAAGTGCGTGAAGCGATTCGTTTCTTAACAGGTGAATACCGCAACCCTCGCTTATACGAAGTAACAATGGCGTTGTGTTCTGAAATGCTAGTGATTGCTAATTTAGCAAAAGATGAAAAAGAAGCACGAATTAAGCTACAAACTGTATTAGATAATGGTAAAGCAGCAGAATGTTTTGGTAAAATGGTCTTTGGTCTTGGCGGTCCAAGTGACATTATTGAAAATTATGACAACCACTTAGAAAGTGCACAAATTATTAAACCTGTATTTGCAGATAAAGCCGGTTTTGTTAATGCGATGGATACTCGTGATTTGGGTATGGCAGTGGTTGGTATGGGCGGTGGCCGTCGTGTTGCAACCGATACTATTGATTATGCGGTTGGTTTAAGTGATATGATCCGTCTTGGTCAAACTGCAGATACAGAACAACCATTAGCGATGATCCACGCGCGTAATGAAGAACAATGGCAGCAAGCCGCGGATGCTGTAAAAGCAGCAATCGTGATTAGTGATGAACAACCAGAAATGACTCCGGAAGTTTATCGCAAAATTCGCCCTGAAGATGTGTAAGGAAGAAAACATGAAACGTGCAATAATTTTAGTACTAGATTCATTTGGTATCGGTGCCGCAGGCGACGCTGAAAAATTTGGCGATGTCGGTTCAGACACCATGGGTCATATTGCTGAGCAGTGTGATAAAGGGCTAGCTGACAACAGCAACCGAAAAGGACCTTTAACTCTTCCAAACCTTTCTAAACTTGGTTTAGCGATGGCGGGTAAAGAATCAACAGGTCAATTTGCCGCTGGTTTAGACGCGAACGCAGAGATCATTGGTGCTTACGGTCATGCGGCTGAATTGTCTTCAGGTAAAGATACGCCTTCAGGTCACTGGGAAATCGCCGGTGTTCCAGTGTTGTTTGATTGGGGTTACTTTTCTGATAAAACAAACAGCTTCCCTAAAGAGCTGACTGATCGCATTCTTGCGCGTGCAAATATTTCTGGTTACCTAGGTAACTGCCATGCATCAGGAACTCAAGTACTTGATGATTTGGGTGAAGAGCACATGAAAACAGGCATGCCTATTTTTTATACCTCTGCTGATTCAGTATTCCAAATTGCCTGTCATGAAGAGACATTTGGTTTAGATAATTTGCTAACGCTTTGTCAGATTGCTCGTGAAGAACTTGCTGATTACAACATTGGCCGTGTCATTGCGCGTCCATTTGTTGGTGAAGGCAAAGGTAAATTTGAGCGTACAGGTAATCGTCGTGATTTATCACTAGAGCCACCAGCAATAACGGTTCTGCAAAAATTAGTTGAAGAGAAAAACGGTCAAGTTCATTCAATTGGCAAGATCTCTGATATTTATGCTGGCTGTGGTATTACTAAAAAAACCAAAGCAACAGGCATTCCTGCGCTATTTGATGCGACGAAAGACGCTATCGAAACGGCGGGTGATAACACCATCGTATTTACTAACTTTGTCGATTTCGATTCAGCGTATGGCCATCGTCGTGACGTTGCTGGTTATGCTGCTGCGCTTGAATATTTTGATGGTCGTCTTCCAGAGATCATGAACATGCTAAAAGAAGATGACATTCTTATTCTAACGGCAGATCACGGTTGTGATCCAACATGGCCTGGTTCTGATCATACACGTGAACATATCCCTGTTATTGTTTATGGTCACAAGGTTCCTGCGGGTTCATTAGGACGCCGTGATACGTTTGCCGATATTGGTCAAACTTTAGCAGAGTATTTTGAAACCTCTGATATGGAATATGGAAAATCATTTCTGTAAAAAATAATAAGCAGTAGAGTTAGCTCTACTGCTTTTTTTCTATTTAAAAGTTAAAGAAAGGAATACAAATTATGGCTACTCCACATATTAATGCTGAAATGGGTGATTTTGCTGACGTTGTTCTAATGCCAGGAGACCCAATCCGTGCGAAATACATTGCAGAGACTTTTCTTGATGATGTAGTTCAAGTGTGTGACGTTCGTAATATGTTTGGCTACACTGGAACCTATAAAGGTCGTAAGATTTCGGTTATGGGGCATGGTATGGGGATCCCATCGTGCTCTATTTACATGACTGAATTAGTTAAAGATTTTGGCGTAAAAAAAGTGATCCGTGTAGGCAGCTGTGGTGCCGTAAACGATGGGATAAAACTGCGTGATGTTGTTATCGGTATGGGCGCATGTACTGATTCAAAAGTGAACCGCATCCGTTTTAAAGATCATGACTTTGCAGCGATTGCTGATTATGAAATGGTTCGTAACGCAGAGTTAGCAGCTCAAGCACGTGGTATCGATGTAAAAGTAGGTAACCTTTTCTCTGCTGAGTTGTTCTACACACCAGATCCAAGCATGTTTGATCTAATGGATAAATACGGCATTGTAGGCGTAGAGATGGAAGCCGCAGGCATGTACGGTGTGGCTGCTGAATACGGTGCAAAAGCATTAGCAATTTGTACAGTATCGGATCACATTAAGACCGGTGAGCAAACAACATCAGATGAGCGTGCAACGACGTTTGATGAAATGATGCTAATTGCACTAGATTCAGTATTGCTTGGCGACAAATAATACCGCTAAAGAAAACGTGTAGACATAAAAAAGGCGATGAGGGTAACTTCATCGCCTTTCTTTTTTATGATTTCCCACCGAATAAGGTAGTGATAGGTTCACTAGAGTTTTTTCGCTTTCGGAGTAGAGCCATAATTAACATACCAGAAATAAGGCTTATGGCTAGCATACTAAACATTAAGCGATCACTCTTACGGTAATGGTGATTCGCAAATCCAGTTAGTGTTGATTTCTCAAACGTAATTCTTAAAAAACCTAATAAATGACCATTTTTAACAATGGGTTCTATTAACTGCTGTCTTCCGATCCCATCAATTGACAGTGGTGTATTTAATCCTGTAATTTGAGATGCCGTAAGTGCATTATCACTTTTGGCTAAAATCCCACCTTCAGCATCATAAATAGTCGCATCAAAAACTAATGATTCTTTAGCTAAGTTATTCGTAAGTAATAACAGTCCTTCATGATTATCTTGTTTAATATTATCGACAGAGAAAAGGGCGGCTTGGCGAGTCATTGTCCGGCTCAAGTCTTGTAGTTGTTTATTTTGAATGACTTGGTTGCTGTCACTGATCACGGTACTGTTGATTAAAATAAAGTAACTGAAGGCCATAAGAGAAAGCAGCATCAGACCTTTAAAGACAAAATTTTGAGACAGCATTATTAGCACCAGAGAAATTAGAATGTCGGAATTATACCCAAATTAAAGAAAAATAGCAGTTTATGTCGTTTGACTCTTGCTCATCTGCTTAGCAATCGGTATTTTTGATAAAGGATTAGTAAGGATACGAATCATGGATAAGATAGCCCCATTTTTAATTAAGAAAAACATACCTCTGTTAACGCGTTTTTCATCGACGCTAGAAATAAGCCAACTTGATATTAAGCAGATAGGTTGGATAGTATATGGATACCATTTATCCCCAGAACATTTTCAAGATATCGACTTCTTTGTGGGTGATAATTCAAAAATTATAGCTACGTGGAAAGTGGGTCATTACGAAGTCGCAGCCATAGCAGGCACCATAACGCCTGAGCACAAAACAATACTAGATGCTTTAGAACTTGATTATGCGGAAGTAAAAGATATCCCTGATTTATCAAAACCGGGTGTTATCTTATTTGATATGGACTCTACGGCAATAGAAATTGAATGTATTGATGAAATCGCAAAACTTGCAGGTGTGGGAAAACAAGTTTCAGAAGTGACAGAGCGAGCAATGCAAGGTGAACTTGATTTTAAAGAGAGTTTAATCAAGCGGGTAGGAACATTAGCAGGAGCTGATGAATCTATACTGGCTAAAGTAAAGTCAGACCTTCCTTTTATGCCTGAAATTAAAGAGTTAGTTGCAACCATGCATAAGTATGGTTGGAAACCAGCGATCGCTTCAGGTGGTTTTACTTATTTCTCAGATTATCTAAAAGATGAATTGAACCTAATTCATTCTCAATCAAATCAACTTGAAATTATTGATGGAAAGCTTACCGGTAACGTTATTGGTGATATCGTAAGTGCAGAGACCAAAGCTGATATATTGATTGAATTAGCCGATAAATACGATATTGAAATTAGTAATACCGTCGCCGTTGGTGATGGGGCTAATGATCTGGTTATGATGGAGGCCGCAGGGTTAGGTATTGCCTATCATGCGAAGCCTAAGGTTCAGCAACAAGCTCAAGCAGCCATTCGTCATGCTGATTTAGGAGGGGTTGCCTGTATTCTATCTGCGTCTCTTCTACTTAATAAGAAACTGAGTTGGTAAAGTAAGACTTAATATAAAAGAAAAAGGGTTCACTGCTAGTGAACCCTTTTTTATATATCCTTTTAAATTTGTTAATTACATTTCATTCTGAATGGAGTCTGAATAAAATGTACATTCATGTCATAGGCTACGTCATTAAATGGACGCAATTTGGTTGAATATTATTCACCTTGTTTGATCGGACAGATACTAATTAACTTTATTAAAAATGAACCAACGTTTACTTACCCTAGCTCTAAGCGTATAAGCACTTCATCTGTGATATCTGCTATTTCTCCACAACCCACAATGCTTGAAAGTTCATCTTCCAAGGCCCTAGCGTAGTGGATCGCATATTGAGCTAATTGACTTAATTCTATTTCAGATGTCGTCGATAATGGATTTTTAACTGCAGTTGTTGTGACCCTTATCGCTAAAAATTCACCGTGTTCTTTCGCTTTTTTTATGAAGATTAAACGGTCATTATAAGATGAAAACTCTTGTAGCATGCGTGTGAATACTGATTTTATTTCCCCTTCTTTAATTATGACTGCAAGATAAATCTCATGGTGGTGAGATCGTTGGTTTGCAGGTGTTTTTAATGGATCAATCAGTAATTTTTGCACTCTTGATTTAAAAATAGGTTCAAGATTTAAGCTTTGTTCATCGCCTAAGTGCTGCCAAATTTTATTCAATCTATTGAGCGGGAAATTAACACCAATACATCGAGTTTTAATTTTGTGATTATCTCGTTCGATAAAAAATGGGGTTGTAGTCAGCTTAGTTAACAATAATTGATGCATTATTCTAAGCATATCCATTGATGGAAGTTGCTCATAATCCATTGGTAATCGCTCAATATTATGTTGGATTAAACGACCTAAGAACGCCTTACTCTTTTGTGTTTGTAAATTGTCTTCAATATGTAGTTGGATATTAAGGCCATCTGATGCCACTTTTAATACGTGATAACCAATGCGACTTAATGGGGTGTTCTTGTCTAGATTTTGTAAATCATTGAACGTTATTTTTACGTCTGATTTTTTAGTTAATAGTGCCGGTTTATCTAAACGAATAGATAAACCATTAGTTGAAATATCCAGTGTTCTTCCTGTTATTTCCCCTAAGCTAGGGTGAGATAACGTAATTAATGTTTGATAATTGAATCTTGGCTCTGCTCGGCGCGGGGCTGAATCAAAATATAATGCATGTGCCTGACAAAGTGGCGTCACAGGGTGGCGATATGGGTTTAGGGCTTTTGGCTCAAGGCTTGGCTTATCCGTTAATAGGTAATCTTTTTGTGTTTCTGGGAGATTGATTTCCGTTAAAATTCCCATGTGTGTCAACGTGGACAATACTTCTTCCATTTCAGGGGCCACGGTTAACAATCTTTCTTTATCCGCTTTTTCTAATTCAAATAGTGAAAGACGGATCACTTTCCAACTTTTTCTTTTTGCACCAATGTGCCAAAACAACTGACGTTCTTTTTGAGTGGCTTCTGATGACATCATTGAATAGAAAAGCTCTCTATCTTCATGATCGTGCTTAAAACTATAAAAATGCGTGCGACTGACTTTTAGTCCTGGTTTAGTTAAAAACTGCATCCGTTCTTTTTTAAAAAGATGATTAATGACGGGTTGATTTTTCTCATCATGCCAATGCTTCCAAAGAGGTTCATTGTGCTCAGTAATCACAGCGTACTTTAGGTTTTCACCAGAAAAGAATAATGGGATATTTGTGGTATGTTTTAAGAAGCAATGTTCATAGCCTTGAGTGCGAGCTCTTACGATTTGATCTTTTTGATCATGTTGAGTTCTGCGTTTGTTTTTATTTAATTTTTCATCAATGGCTGCGGCGATGACATCATGATTCGCTTCCATCTTTAAACGTAACCAGCGATAGCTATCATTCTCTTTACTGTCGTGAATGCCGAGAATACGATAAGGGAAGTCGCCATTAAGGTCTTTTATGCCAGTATCTTTAGCAAGGCAAGGGAAACTTACCTGGATAATTTGCCCTAAACCATACTCAAACGCGGTGGGTACTTTAATGCGAGCACCAGAAGAGGATAGATCACTACTTGTGCCATGAATATGGTTACCGTTGGGTAATAAAACGGAGACTTGAGTGGACATACGTAAACGATTTTCGCTACGAGTTAAATAGTGGCCAAAGCGAACTAATCTTGCTTTAAATAGGTTGGTGTCATTGTTTTCATCAACAGCAGCAATAAGTTCTTTGTTTTTATGTAGAACACGAAAGTTATTTCTTGTATTGGTTAGTGCGGCCCATACACCTTCAGTGTAGCTACCGTAACGCTCGATGGTTTTATGGTAGGTATTTATGGCAACATCATCTAGCCAATGAGTGTAACCATTTAATTCGTATTGATGGCATATCCCTTTAACTCGACCACGTAAGTCAATGTTCTTTTTGCAAGGCGCCATGATGCGCTTCAATTCAATCTTTACGATTAAATGAACTGAGGGGTGTTCATGTGCCATGACTTGGCTGCAAACCAATTCAAAATCAGGTTCGCCAAAGACTGGGATAAGTTGATCTACGTAGTTTTGATATTCTTCTTGCTGCATGATTTCTGGTACAGTAATAACAATCTAATGGGTTTATCGGCAGAATTGCTAAAATATTTAACATTATGAGTTAAATAGTAATACCCATCACTTTAATAATATTTATGTCGGTGATATATGGCAAAAGCAAAACGAGCCTACGTTTGTAATGATTGTGGAGCAGACTTTCCTCGTTGGCAAGGACAGTGTAGTGCTTGTGGGGCGTGGAATACGATAACAGAGGTAAGATTAGCCGCTTCTCCACAAGTCGCTCGAAATGAACGTTTGATTGGTTATGCTGGTTCTTCTTCTGCATCGGAAGTTCAAGCACTATCGAGTATCGATCTAACTGATGTTCCTCGCTTCAGTAGCAGCTTTAAAGAGTTTGACCGTGTTTTAGGCGGTGGAATTGTACCTGGCGCGGCCATTTTGATTGGTGGTAATCCGGGGGCTGGTAAATCAACATTATTATTGCAAACCATGTGTCGACTAGCGGCTGATATGTCAACGTTATATGTCACGGGTGAAGAGTCATTGCAACAAGTTGCCATGCGTGCATCACGTCTTGGTTTACCAAGAGATAATTTGAAAATGTTATCAGAGACGAGTATCGATAAAATTTGTCAAATTGCGGACAAAGAAAAACCTAAAATAATGGTTATTGATTCGATTCAAGTAATGCATGTTGATGATGTCCAATCATCCCCAGGCAGTGTGTCTCAAGTGAGAGAGTCTGCAACAATCTTAACTCGTTATGCTAAACAGAATAATGTCTCTATTTTCCTTGTTGGGCACGTAACAAAAGATGGAACTCTAGCGGGGCCCAAAGTATTAGAGCACATTGTCGATTGTTCAGTATTACTTGATGGCAGTGCCGACAGTCGATTTAGGACGTTACGTAGTCATAAAAACCGTTTTGGTGCAGTCAATGAACTCGGGGTTTTTGCAATGACAGGGCAGGGACTTAAAGAAGTCAGTAATCCTTCGGCTATTTTTTTATCTCGTGGTGAAGAGGAAACGTCAGGCAGTTCTGTGATGGTTATCTGGGAAGGTACTCGCCCTTTACTTGTTGAGATCCAAGCATTAGTTGATTATTCGCAATTATCAAATCCTCGACGAGTATCGGTAGGTTTAGATCAAAATCGATTATCAATGTTATTGGCTGTGCTGCATAAGCATGGTGGGTTACAAATGGCGGATCAAGATGTATTTGTGAACGTTGTTGGTGGTGTAAAGGTATCTGAAACCAGCGCTGACTTAGCATTAATAATGGCGTTACTATCGAGCTTTAAAGATCGCCCATTGCCAAAAGATGTGGTTGTTTTTGGTGAGGTAGGCCTTGCTGGTGAGATTCGTCCAGTACCTAGTGGTCAAGAGCGCCTTATGGAAGCGTATAAACATGGATTTAAACGTGCCATTGTCCCTGCTGCTAACATGCCTAAAGGAGGCATTGAAGGTATGCAAATTCATGGTGTAAAAAAATTATCAGAGGCAATTGATGCCTTTGATGAGTTATAATAAATAATAATTATGAATTTTCACTATTCTTTGTATTTGAAATTGTGTAAATTCGTCTATAATTTGCCATAGCAGAAAGTAAGCAGGGGCTAATTGGGCTAAATTCTATCCAAAAATAGAACAAAGCATATACCAATTGGCAGTTTATGTTATACTCTGCGCGCATTTTCTATCCTATTAATAGAGTAAAACAATGACTGATTTATCTAAATACAGAAATATTGGTATTTTCGCGCACGTTGATGCGGGTAAAACTACCACAACTGAACGTATCCTAAAACTTACTGGTCAGATCCACAAAACTGGTGAAGTACATGATGGCGAATCTACTACTGACTTCATGGAACAGGAAGCTGAGCGCGGAATTACTATCCAGTCAGCAGCTGTAAGTTGTTTCTGGAAAGATCACCGTTTTAACGTTATCGATACTCCTGGACACGTTGACTTCACAGTTGAAGTTTACCGTTCTCTTAAAGTACTTGACGGTGGTATCGGTGTATTCTGTGGTTCTGGTGGTGTTGAACCTCAATCAGAAACTAACTGGCGTTACGCGAACGAATCAGAAGTTGCACGTATCATCTTCGTTAACAAACTAGACCGTATGGGCGCTGACTTCTTCCGTGTTGTTAAGCAAACTGAAGACGTGCTAGGTGCTAACCCACTAGTTATGGTTTTACCAATCGGTATCGAAGAAGATTTCGTTGGTGTTGTTGACCTTCTAACTCGTCAAGCTTTCGTTTGGGATGACACTGGTCTTCCTGAAAACTACGAAATCACTGATATCCCAGCGGATATGGTTGATCAAGTAGAAGAATACCGTGAGATGCTAGTTGAGACTGCTGTAGAGCAAGACGACGACCTAATGGAAGCATACATGGAAGGCGAAGAGCCAACTATTGAGCAACTAAAAATGTGTATCCGTAAGGGTACTCGCACAATGGATTTCTTCCCAGCTTACTGTGGTTCTGCGTTTAAGAACAAAGGTATGCAACTAATCCTTGATGCTGTTGTTGATTACCTACCTTCTCCAACTGAAGTTGATCCTCAACCTCTAATGGATGAGAACGGCGAAGAAAATGGCGAGCACGCTATTGTTTCTGTTGATGAAACATTCAAAGCGCTAGCATTCAAAATCATGGATGACCGTTTTGGTGCCCTAACTTTCGTTCGTATTTACTCTGGTAAATTGAACAAAGGCGACACAATTCTTAACTCATTCACAGGTAAAACTGAGCGTGTTGGCCGTATGGTTGAGATGCAAGCGAATGACCGTAATGAATTAACTTACGCACAAGCTGGTGACATCATCGCTATCGTAGGTATGAAAAACGTGCAAACTGGTCACACTCTTTGTGATCCTAAGCATGCAGTAACACTTGAGCCAATGGTTTTCCCTGTACCAGTAATCTCAATCGCAGTAACGCCTAAAGATAAAGGCAGCACTGAGAAAATGGGTATTGCTATCGGTAAAATGGTTGCAGAAGATCCATCTTTCCAAGTTGAAACTGACGAAGAAACTGGCGAAACAATCCTTAAAGGTATGGGTGAACTTCACCTAGACATTAAAGTTGATATCCTTCGTCGTACATACGGTGTAGACCTTTCTGTTGGTCAGCCTCAAGTTGCTTACCGTGAAACTATTACTCAACTTGTTGAAGATAGCTACACGCATAAGAAACAATCTGGTGGTTCTGGTCAGTTCGGTAAGATCGACTACATCATGAAACCAGGCGAAGTTGGTTCAGGTTTTGCGTTTAAGTCTTCTGTTGTGGGCGGTAACGTTCCTAAAGAATTCTGGCCTGCAATCGAGAAAGGCTTCAAAGGCATGATGGATACTGGTGTTCTTGCTGGTTTCCCTGTTCTTGATGTTGAAATCGAACTTCTTGACGGTGGCTTCCACGCAGTCGATTCATCTGCAGTAGCATTTGAAATCGCAGCGAAAGGTGCATTCCGTCAATCTATGCCTAAAGCTGGTGCTCAACTTCTAGAACCAATCATGGCTGTAGACGTGTTCACTCCAGATGACCATGTTGGTGATGTAATCGGTGACCTTAACCGTCGTCGTGGCATGATCAAAGACCAAATGGCTGGCGTAACTGGTGTTCGTGTTAAAGCTGACATCCCTCTTTCAGAAATGTTTGGTTACATCGGCTCTCTACGTACAATGACTTCTGGTCGTGGTCAGTTCTCTATGGAGTTCTCACACTACGCACCTTGTCCAATGAACGTTGCTGAGAAAGTAATTGCTGATGTTAAAGAAGCTAACGCTAAGAAGTAATTCTGGCTAACGCTCTTTAATTAAAAAAGCCCCGCAAGTTTACTTGCGGGGCTTTTTGTTTTTAATCGATTGAATATTTAAGTTACGATTTATTCAGATTAATTTAATTTTTCTGCTTTTTCTTTATGACGTTGAAGTTTTAAATAGATATTCTCTACTCTAACTCGTGCCCATTCTGTTTTTCGTAAAAACTTTAAGCTCGACTTAATTGTTGGATCTGATTTAAAACAATTAATGTTAACCATGTGACTTAATTCTTCCCAACCGTAGTGTTCAACTAATTCTGTTAGGACTGCTTGTAGGGTTAAACCATGAAGCGGGTTATTTTGCTGTGTCATAATATCGCCATTTTTCTTGAATTAGGGTAAGTATAGCATTCACCCTTAAAGATATTCATAAAAAATGGGAGCATAAAGGCTCCCATTTGTATTTTAATAGCTAATTTCAACTAGCGTTTAAAGGTAACTTTTTCAGGCTTATCTAAAGTAATCGTTGTTAGTGCAGGCTGTGTTTCCGCAATAACATTACCTTGGCGAATAGAGTAACGCACAGGTACTTGGCGACGCAGTGCGTCAAAACCATTTTCTGCCGGTAAAATAATTAAGTTACCAGGCTTACCTTCTTCAATCCCATAGCGATCTTGAATATTTAGAGTTCTTGCTGATTTGTAGCTAATTAGGTCAAGACCTTGGTTAATTTGTTCATAACCCATGATTTGACATACATGCAGACCCATATGCAGTACTTGTAGCATATTCGCAGTACCTAGTGGGTACCATGGGTCAAACACATCATCATGACCAAAGCATACATTAATATCGCTTGCTAGCATCTCTTTCACACGGGTAATACCGCGACGCTTAGGGTAGTCATCAAAACGACCTTGCAAATGAATGTTTACTAATGGATTAGCAACAAAGTTGATGCCTGACATTTTTAATAGACGGAATAAACGAGAAGCATATGCCCCATTATAAGAGTGCATTGCCGTCGTATGGCTCGCTGTTACCTTTTCACCCATATTAAATTTATGAGCTAATGCAGCTAAGGTTTCTATAAAGCGAGATTGTTCATCATCAATTTCATCACAATGGACGTCAATTAAGCGGTCATATTTTTGTGCTAGTTCAAAAACGTAATGTAATGACTCAACCCCATATTCACGAGTAAATTCAAAGTGAGGAATTGCACCAATAACATCAGCACCAAGCTGAACTGCTTCTTCTAATAACTCTTTACCATTTGGGTAAGAAAGAATGCCTTCTTGAGGAAAGGCGACGATTTGGATATCAACCCACTCTTTCATCTCTTCTTTTACTTCAAGCATTGCTTTTAGTGCGATTAATGTTGGGTCAGACACATCTACATGGGTACGAACGTGTTGAATACCATTCGCGATTTGCCATTTTAGTGTTTGTTTTGCTCGGCTTTTAACGTCTTCAATAGTTAGAAGTTTTTTACGTTCAGACCAACGCTCAATGCCTTCAAAAAGAGTGCCAGAGATATTCCAGCTTGGCTCACCAGCAGTTTGAGTTGTATCTAAATGAACGTGAGGTTCACAGAATGGAGCGTTTGCTAACCCACCTTCGGCATCTAAAATGTCACCAGAAAAAGAAAGTTCCTCTTCATTTGAAGCGATTTTTTTGAATTGACCATCTTGGATCAAGATTTGAAAAAAACCTTCTTGATCTCGTAATGCCACATTTTTAATTAATAAATTAGTCATAAGAATTCTTCTATGCAGCTTCTGTTTTAGATGCTTTTTCTTTGTTTAAAAGAGGGTTAAGTAGTAGATAACTTAGTGCGCCACCAAAAACGGCGTTTACAGGAACAACACCAGGTAGGAAATTACCAGCGGCAACACCAATAGCAACAGCGATTATACCTGCCCAGTTAATCGTTTGAAATTTTGCGTTTTCAAAATCCATGTAACGCTTACGATTCATAAAGAAGTCAGCGATGATAACCCCTCCAATTGGTGGGATAGCTATTGATAGGAAAGTTAACCAGCCAACAAAGTTATTATATAACCATAATGCGCAAACAGTACCAATTAAACCATTAAGCATTGAAATATACTTACTTGGTAAGCCTGTGATATTTGAGAAGCCAAGGCCTGATGCATAAAGGGCATTATCGTTAGTCGTCCAGATATTTAAACCTAAAACGATGATTGCTGGGATCAGTAGGCCTTGAGCTATCATCACTTCCGAAATATCAGATTGACCAGTAGCGGCTGCACCAGCAGCACCAAAGATGAACATTAATGAGTTACCGATAAAGAAGGCAATCATGGTGATAGCAACTGCTCCCATCGGTTTTTTACCAAATCGAACAAAATCAGCGGTTAGTGTTCCTGCACTAATGAATGAACCAACAACCATAGCGAGAGCAACGGAAAAATCCATTGGTTCTGTCGGTTGAATGTTTTGAAGCTCAGTAATACCACCGACGCTATCAACGGCTGTTAATACGGAGTAACCACCAAGAATTGCAATGGCAGGTACCGCTATCATAGAAAGAGCCATTAACGCTGAGATACCAAAATAAACTGTAACCGTCATTAATAGACCTGAGATTACGATTAATGCGTTGGTATCAATGCCTGTCGCTTTGTGGACGGGGATAGCGAACATTGCAACACCGACGCCAAACCAACCGATTTGCGTACCACCAAGAAGTAAAGAGGGGATCCAAGAGCCTTTAGAGCCAAAAGAGAAGCGAGCAAGGAGGTGAGTTGAGAGACCAGTAGAAGCGCCGATATAGCCAAGAAATGAAGTGTAAATGCCGAGAATTAGATTACCAATGAGGACTGCGAGGAAGAAATCATCAAAAGAAAGACCGGTTCCAAGTGATCCTCCTGTCCACATACTGGCAGAGAAAAAGGTGAGCCCAAGCATAACTAAGGTAAGTGAAATAACGCCTTTTCTTGCGGATTTAGGGACAGGACCTAAACTGAAATCATTATCATGAGACATGTGAAACTCCGTTTTTCTGAATGTTTTTTGGTCAGTATTTTGATAAACGGACGGGAGTTTAATTGGATTAACAATAATGTCAATAACTGTAAGTTGAATGTGTTTTGAATAAGTCGTTTCTTTTATTGTAAGTATTTGATTTTTGTTGGTTTTATTTCTTATTGTTTATTATTTTTATTTCATAACAAACGGTTGCTTTGTTTATTGTGTCTTATAAATTGCCTTTTAATGCTCAATTTCACATTAGATTGGTTTATTTGTTTAAATTAAGGTTTTTTTGGTCTTTTTTTTTATTTGTTATTATCTAAGTGATTGGATCGTATGTTTATTTAATTATTTTTAAGATAAAAAGGCAGTAAGGTGCTAGTTATAGCCTCTTGCTGCCTTTTTTATGATTAGATCTGTTTTATTTAATGTTATTTGTGATTTTTTATCACTTATTCCCAGATTACTTTTTTATCTTTTGGCCATTTAGAGGCAAATTCATGGTATTTTTTCTCTAAAATATGACGCTTTATTTTTAATGTGGGCGTTAAAATACCATTCTCAATGCTCCAAGCGTCTTTGATCATTAATATACCTTTTAGCTTTTCATGAGACTCTAAACCGCTATTGATGGTTTCTAGATTTTTAAGTGCAGTTCGTTCATAGCGAGCTTGATCAAAATTAGTGTACGAATGAGGAACGGCGAGCAAGATAGGACCAGGAAGACCTGATCCAATAAGGCACATCATTTCTAAATTACTTAAGTCAAAAATGCGTTTCTCAATGGGTACAGGAGCAACAAATTTCCCTTTTGCTGTTTTAAATGTGTCTTTTTTACGGCCTTGAATAGTTAGGAAACCTTCGGCGTCTATAGAGCCAATATCCCCTGTATATAACCATCCTTCGTTATTAAAACTTTCAGCAGTGGCTTCGTCATTTTTATAGTAACCAGCAAAAAGACCATCACCTCGGACTAATATTTCTTCATCTTCAGCTATTTTTAATTCAACACCGGGTCCAGCAGAACCTACTGTCCCCACTTTATCTGAACGATAAGGGTGGTTTAGTGTGCTATAAGCAAAGGTTTCTGTCATCCCCCACGCTTCGGTAATATTTAAACCGATACTTTCATACCATTTTAATAGTCCTGCGGACACAGGTGCAGAGCCACAACCTAGAACACGAGCTTTATCTAAGCCTAAACCATCCGCCAACTTACGTTGAATTAAGCCGCTAACAAATGGGATTTTGAGTAATATATTGAGTTTTTTCTGAGGTAATTTATCTTGAATTCGTTGTTGGAAGACTGTCCATAATCGAGGGACGGATATAAATAAAGTAGGGCGGTGCATTTTTACATCATCTATAAAGGTATCTAAGGATTCAGGAAAGGCCGTTTGAATACCTCCGAAAAATGCAGAACCTAAGATGTATACACGCTCTGTAATATGAGCGAGAGGTAAGTAGGAAAATAAACGATCATCAGGTTGCATCCCAATATGATTAACTAAATGCTTGGACGAACGACTAAAGCCACCAAAGGTTAACATTGCTCCTTTTGGTAATCCTGATGTACCAGAGGTATATACAATAGACATTAATGTATTGTCGTTATGGTCAGGTCGAAATTCAGAAGGTGGATTATTTTGGATTAATTGTTCAAATTGATACTGACACGAGGCTGCGGAATCATAATCAAAAGCAATAGTAGAAAGTTGAGGCAGATTTTTTATCGCTTCTGCTGTCGCTTCATTATTGTCGAGTTTCCCTACAATGAGTGCCTTACTTCCACTGTGAGTTAGACAATGTTCTATCGTATCAAGACCTGCCGTTGGAAAAATAGGAACACTGACAAAATCACCAAGCATTAACGCTAAATCAGTAATAAACCATTCTGCACAATTTTTAGAGATTAGCGCGACTTTGTCTTTTGGTTGTATACCTAACTGCTGTAATGATGTAACTAAGCGTAACGCTTTATCTACGACTTCTGAGAAAGTGTAGTCAACAAAGTGTCGCTCTTTTATTTGACGAAGAAAAATAGCATTTGGTTTTTTCTCAGCCCATTCAAGCAGTGCTTCATGAGGGAGTTGAGGGTTCGTATTATGATCGAATAATGATTGGCTCATAGCGGCATCCTGCAATTTATTGTTCTTATTTATTGTTAAGATTATGTTAATTAAAAAGCCTTTTGAGTAAATAGTCAAATTCAGTTAAAAATAATGAGAGGTGATTTATTGTGATAGAACTAATTTATGAATACTTAGATTGTTCTATAAATAAGATAGGAAAGAATAAAGAAAAGAAAAGAATGAGTGTAAAAAAAGGCAATAACATGACGTTATTGCCTTAATTAAAGTAATAGTTAATAAACTATAAAAGTGCCTTTAGGCGATACAGTTCTTCTAGTGCTTGGCGTGGTGATAAATCATCAGGGTTAACTTTCGCTAACGCTTCTTCTACTTCACTAGGTTCAGGAATAAGAGATAATTGATGTTCTTGTTTCACTTGAGTATTCGTCAGAGGTTGATTTTTAGGTTGACTGCTTTCAAGTTGTTGAAGTTTTTGTTTTGCTTTTTTTATTACCGTTTTTGGAACGCCCGCAAGGGAGGCGACAGCAAGACCGTAAGATTTATTGGCTGCACCATCTTGAACTGCGTGCATAAAGGCAATTTCATCACCATGTTCTACCGCGTCTAAATGTACATTGGCTAAACCGTTAAATAGGTTTGGTAACTCAGTTAATTCAAAGTAGTGGGTAGCAAATAGTGTCATTGCGTTAATTTTTGTCGCTAGCCATTCAGCACTAGCCCAAGCGAGGGATAGACCATCATAAGTACTTGTACCACGACCAATTTCATCCATAAGGACTAAGCTGTATTTAGTGGCATTGTGTAAGATATTTGCCGTCTCAGTCATTTCAACCATGAAAGTCGAACGACCTGATGCTAAATCGTCAGATGCCCCAATACGAGTAAATATCCGATCTAATAGGCCAATTTTTGCTGAATCAGCGGGAACATAACAACCAACATGCGCCATTAAAGCGATCAATGCGGTTTGGCGCATGTAGGTTGATTTACCACCCATGTTTGGCCCGGTAATGATCAACATTTTTCGGTTATCATTTAAATTGATTGGGTTGGCAATAAACGGGTTACTCATCACTTGTTCAACAACAGGATGGCGACCACCTTCAATGCTCATTCCTATCTCTGATGATAAAGTAGGGCGGCAATAATTTAAGGTATCAGCACGCTCAGCAAGATTACTTAGAACATCGAGTTCAGAAATAGCGTTCGCCATTAACTGAAGCTGCTCTAAATGTGGGAGAAGTTGATCAAACAATTCTTCCCACAGTCTCTTTTCTATCGCTAGAGCTTTTGATTTTGAGCTTAGCACTTTATCTTCATGCTCTTTAAGCTCAGGAATAATGTAACGCTCTGCATTTTTCAATGTTTGACGACGAACATAGTGAGCTGGCGCTTTGTGACTTTGACCTTTACTGATCTGAATATAAAAACCATGAACGTTGTTATAGCCGACTTTTAGGGTATCAATATCATGGCGTTCACGTTCTTCTTTTTCTAATTTGTCTAAGAATTGCGCAGCTCCATTAGCGAGATCTCGCCATTGGTCTAATTCTTCATTATAACCATCAGCTAAGACGCCACCGTCACGAATAACAACAGGCGGGTTTTCTTTCACTGCACGTTCTAATAGTTCACAAATGGAGTCAATAGGCTGTGCAAGTGAAGCAAGCTCTAATAGATGGTCCTGTTTAAATTCTTTTGTGCTTTGTGCTAATTCAGGTAATTGCTGTAATGCGTTACGTAAGCGAGCTAAGTCTCTTGGGCGAGCCGAGCGTAATGCTAATCGAGCAAGGATCCGCTCTACATCACCAATCTGTTTTAATTGTGGGTCAAGCTCTGTGAATAGACCACTTTCTTTTAATTCTCCAATCGCATCAAGACGCTGGTTTAAAACTTGATGAGTTCGAATTGGTTGATGTAACCAACGTTTTAAAAGACGACTACCCATTGCGGTTGATGTGTGATCGAGTACTTCTGATAACGTATGATTAAAGCCACCCGCTAAGTTTTGTGTGATCTCTAAATTTCGACGCGTTGCGGCATCTAAGATCACCGAGTCATCTTGATGATCCATCACAATAGAGCGAATGTGAGGTAAGGTTGTACGTTGTGTGTCTTTTACATATTGAATAAGACAACCAGCCGCGCATAAACCAAATTCTGCTTTTTCTACGCCAAAACCAATTAGGTCACGTGTACCAAATTGTTGGTTCAATTGTTGTTTAGCGGTTTCTAATTCAAATTCCCATACAGGGCGACGACGATTGCCACTGCGTTTCTCTAATAGATGAACGGGTTCAAAATCTTCACTAAACAAAAGCTCTGTAGGAGAGGTGCGTTGCAATTCAGCTAACATTGCTTCTTCAGTGCTTGGTTCTGAGACTTTGAATCGACCAGAAGTAATGTCTAATGTAGCGTAACCAAATTTACCTTTATGATGAAAAATAGCCGCAATTAGGTTATCAAAGCGTTCAGGAAGAAGGGCTTCATCCGTTACTGTTCCTGGAGTGACAATACGAACAACTTTACGCTCTACAGGACCTTTACTTGTTGCGGGATCGCCAATTTGCTCACAGATAGCAACTGATTCGCCTTGTTGAACTAATTTGGCTAAGTAACCCTCAACGGCATGGTAAGGGAGACCGGCCATTGGGATTGGTTCACCGGCAGAAGAACCTCGTTTAGTTAAGGATATCTCAAGCAGTTGGGACGCTCGTTTGGCATCATCATAGAAAAGCTCATAAAAGTCGCCCATACGATAAAACAGTAAGATATCCGGGTTTTCAGATTTTAAACGCAAGTACTGTTGCATCATTGGGGTGTGTTTTTCAGTTGATTTTATTGCCACAACGAGACCTAATAGATGGAGAGAATATTTGCCGTTAAGAATACGTGAATCAAGACGGCAATCAAAGATAGAATGAATAAAATTCGAATCAAGATGGAAAGAATCTAATGGATATGACAAAAAATGCTCAACTCGCGCAAGAAGTTGGTGAGTTATTAATGCAGCAGGGCAAAATGATGGCTTGTTCAGAATCTTGTACTGGTGGTGGTGTCGCTTTTTGTGCGACAGAAAATGCAGGCAGTTCAGCATGGTTTGAAAGAGGTTTTGTTACTTATAGTAACCAAGCCAAACAAGACTCTTTAGGTGTTGATTTTGATATCTTGCAGAGTTTTGGTGCGGTAAGTGAGGAAGTAGTAAAAGAGATGGCGGTAGGCACTCTTGCGAATAGTAATGCCGATATTAGCGTATCAATTAGTGGTATTGCAGGACCCGGTGGAGCAACAGAAGATAAACCGGTAGGAACAGTATGTTTTGGCTTTGCTGATAAGAGTGATTGGCACCAAGAAACCACTGTGTATTTTACTGGTGGGCGTAGTGAAATAAGACAAAGTGCGATTGAATATGCATTTCTCACAATAAAGAATAGGTTGGAGAGTGTAGTTAATTCAAATGGTTAGTTTTTTTGTAGTGACGTACATTCGAAAAAATAAGAAAAAACATCACTACCCTATAGACACTGTATGAATAGACAGTATACTACTGGTTATTAACTGATTAGCTATCTAGAGTTCTGGAGAATCAAATGGACGATAACAAGAAAAAAGCACTGGCCGCAGCATTAGGTCAAATTGAAAAACAATTTGGTAAAGGTTCAATCATGAAGTTGGGCGATAACCGCACAATGGATGTTGAAACTGTGTCTACTGGTTCTTTATCTCTTGATATTGCTCTAGGTGCTGGCGGTTTACCAATGGGACGTATCGTTGAAATTTACGGTCCTGAATCATCAGGTAAAACGACACTAACTTTGGAAGCGATTGCTCAAGCACAAAAAGCAGGGAAAACCTGTGCATTTATCGATGCTGAGCATGCTCTAGATCCTATTTACGCTCAAAAACTGGGTGTCGATATTGACCAACTATTATGTTCTCAACCAGATACTGGCGAGCAAGCATTAGAAATCGTTGATGCATTAGCTCGTTCTGGTGCTGTTGATGTCATTGTTGTCGATTCAGTTGCTGCACTAACGCCAAAAGCTGAGATTGAAGGTGAAATGGGCGATAGCCACATGGGTCTTCAAGCTCGTATGCTATCTCAAGCAATGCGTAAGCTCACGGGTAACCTAAAACAATCGAACTGTATGTGTATCTTCATTAACCAAATTCGTATGAAGATTGGTGTGATGTTTGGTAACCCAGAAACAACAACGGGTGGTAATGCACTTAAGTTTTACGCTTCAGTTCGTCTTGATATCCGTCGTACTGGCGCAGTAAAAGATGGCGATGAAGTCGTTGGTAACGAAACCCGTATTAAAGTTGTAAAAAACAAAATTGCTGCACCATTTAAGCAAGCTGAAACTCAAATATTATACGGTAAAGGTTTTAACCGCGAAGGTGAGTTGATTGACTTAGGTGTTAAACATAAGCTCGTAGACAAAGCTGGCGCTTGGTATAGCTACAATGGCGATAAGATCGGCCAAGGTAAAGCTAACGCATCTAAATTTATGCGCGAAAATCCAGAAATCGGCGCTGAATTGGATAAGAAACTACGCGAAATGTTATTAACGCCAACTGAAAATAAACCTGAAGTTGAGAATGAAATTGAAGAAGAAAACGAAGAGTTTTAATTCATTCGATTTTAATTAAAATAGCAGAAAGCCAAACCGTTGAGTTTGGCTTTTTTTTGTCTATAAAAAGAGACGCTACCTACCAAAAATAGAATTCTTTCTGTTTCCTCCTTTGATCGTTGCCGCTATCTATATTTCACTTTCATTTGCGTATACAATATCCGAAATTCTGTCTTAAAAACACTGCTTGGCTTAACTGAGTACAAGGGTGAGTTAAACTACGATTCAATCAGGAATATCCACATGTATATGAGCACTGACGAGATCCGCCGTGCGTTTCTTGCTTTTTTTGAAAGCAAAGGACACCAAATTGTTGAGAGTTCTTCTCTAGTTCCAGCAAATGATCCAACTCTTCTATTCACGAATGCCGGTATGAACCAATTTAAGGATTGCTTCCTTGGTTCAGAAAAGCGTAGCTACACTCGTGCGACGACTTCTCAACGTTGTGTTCGTGCTGGTGGTAAGCATAATGATTTAGAAAATGTAGGCTTTACTGCTCGCCATCATACTTTCTTTGAAATGCTTGGTAACTTCAGCTTTGGCGACTACTTTAAGCAAGATGCAATCAAATACGCATGGGAATTCCTGACTGAGCGTCTAGAGCTTCCTGCTGATCGTCTATTAGTGACTATTTATGAAACTGATGATGAAGCGTTTGAAATCTGGAATAAAGAAATGGGTATTCCAGCAGATCGCATCGTTCGCATCGGTGATAACAAAGGCGCACCTTATGCATCAGATAACTTCTGGCAAATGGGTGATACCGGTCCTTGTGGTCCATGTACTGAGATTTTCTATGATCACGGTGAGCACATTTGGGGCGGCCGTCCAGGTACACCAGAAGAAGATGGCGACCGTTTTATTGAAATTTGGAACAACGTTTTCATGCAATTCAACCGTCAAGCAGATGGCACAATGGAACCACTTCCTAAGCCATCAGTAGATACAGGTATGGGCATTGAGCGTATTGCAGCTATCATGCAAGGCGTGCACTCAAACTATGAAATTGATATCTTCCAAACACTAATTAAAGAAACAGCAAAAGTGGTTGGTTATGATGATCTTTCAAACCAATCTTTACGTGTAGTTGCTGACCATATCCGTTCTTGTTCTTACTTAATCGTTGATGGTGTTATGCCGTCAAACGAAGGCCGTGGTTATGTATTACGTCGTATTATTCGTCGTGCAGTACGTCACGGGAATAAATTAGGCGCTAAAGGATCTTACTTCTATAAATTAGTTGGTCCATTAGCTGAAATCATGGGTACCGCTGGCGAAGAGCTTAAAAAGCAACAAGCACTAGTGGAAAAAGTACTTAAGATTGAAGAAGAAAACTTTGTTCGTACGCTTGAGCGCGGCATGGTAATTCTGAACGAAGCGTTAGATAACCTAGAAGGCACAGTTCTTGACGGTGAAACCGTATTTAAGCTTTATGATACTTACGGTTTCCCAGCAGATTTAACTAACGATGTTGCTCGTGAGCGTGAATTAACTATCGATGAAGATGGTTTTGAAAAAGCGATGGAAGAGCAACGTCAACGAGCTCGTGAAGCGGGTCAATTTGGTACTGATTATAATGCAGTGATCAAAGTTGAATCAGAAACAGAGTTTCATGGTTATAACTCAACTGAAGCAAAAGCAACAGTCTTAGAGATTTTCCGTGAAGGCGAAGCTGTTGAAGCTCTTTCTGCAGGCGATGACGCGATTCTAATTTTAGATGTGACTCCATTCTATGCTGAATCAGGTGGCCAATCTGGCGATGCTGGTATTATCACGGTAGAAGCGGGTAAATTTGTTGTCACTGATACTCAAAAAGTAGGCAATGCAATTGGTCACCACGGTAAGTTAGTTGAAGGTGTGTTATCAACTGCCGATAGTGCAATGGCTCAAGTTGATCAAGAGCGTCGTACTGCGATTACTCTAAATCACTCAGCGACGCATTTATTGCACGCAGCACTTCGTGAAGTGTTAGGTGAACACGTAACGCAAAAAGGGTCATTAGTTAAAGCGGAAAGCTTACGTTTTGATTTCTCTAACCTTGAAGGTGTTAAAGCTGAAGAGCTACGTAAAGTTGAACGTATTGTTAACCAACAAATTCGTTTAAACCATGAGATTGAAACAAACTTGATGGACATTGATGCCGCGAAAGAAAAAGGCGCAATGGCTCTATTTGGTGAAAAATACGACGATGAAGTTCGTGTTCTTTCTATGGGTGGATTCTCTACTGAACTATGTGGTGGTATTCACGCATCAAGCACCGGTGATATTGGTTTATTTAAAATCACTTCAGAAGGTGGTATTGCAGCGGGTATTCGTCGTATTGAAGCGGTTACCGGTGAAGCAGCATTAGATGCAATTGAAGCTCAACAGAAAGCGGCAGATAAAAAGCTGAGTGAAGCGGCATCAAAGGCTAAGCAACTTGAAAAAGAGATTCAATTACTTCAAGAAAAAATAGCGACTGCAGAAAGTGCAAATATCATGGGTAAATTGCAAGAAATTGCAGGTACTAAAGTGTTAATTGCTGCTCTAAATGATGCAGATAGCAAAAATTTACGCACAATGGTTGATAATGCTAAAAACCAAATTGGCAGCGGTGTTGTTCTATTAGCTAATGTTTCCGATGGTAAAGTAAGCTTGATTGCTGGTGTAACTAAAGATCTTATTGGTCAAGTTAAGGCTGGTGAATTGGTGAATATGGTTGCACAACAAGTTGGTGGTAAAGGTGGCGGTCGTCCTGATATGGCTCAAGCTGGCGGTACTGATGCGAATGCATTACCTGCAGCGCTTGCTTCTGTTGAAGCTTGGCTAACTGAGCGTCTGTAATAGGTCGTATCAGTGGCATTAATCGTACAAAAATACGGTGGTACATCAGTTGGATCCGTTGAACGGATCCAATCTGTTTCTGAGCGTATCATCTCAACGCAGCAACAAGGGCATGATGTCGTTGTTGCTGTTTCTGCTATGGCAGGTGAAACTAATCGTTTAATGAATTTGGCTACTCAAATGAGTGAGGTTCCAGAACCTCGAGAATTGGATATGCTACTTTCTGCCGGTGAACAAGTTTCTATTGCTTTATTAGCTATGTCTCTAATCCAAAAGGGCATCAAGGCAATTTCATTAACGGCTGATCAGGCTGGAATCCAAACAAATAGCGTATTTAATGACGCAACGATTGAGCATATTCAAACTGATTTAATCACGCAGTGGTTAAGTAAAGGGTATGTGGTGATAGTTGCAGGATTCCAAGGGCGTGATGCGGTTGGTAATATTACTACATTAGGTCGAGGTGGGTCTGATACTACTGCAGTAGCTTTAGCTGCTGCATTAAATGCAGATGAATGCCAAATTTTTACGGATGTAGATGGTGTTTATTCTTCAGATCCTCGTTTTGTATCGAATACGCGCCGTTTAAAAGAAGTGTCTTTTTCGGATATGCATATATTAGCAAAATCTGGAGCAAAGGTTCTTCAAGAGCATTCTGTCATTCATGCTTGGAATTCATCGGTAACACTAAGAGTATTATCTTCTTTTGAAGATGGTGAAGGGACGCTTATTTGTGAGAGTCCGAAAGACGTTTTAGGTGTTACTGGTTTAGCTTTAGAGCAGGACCTTTCTCTTGTTGAATGCGAAGGCATTTCGATTAAAGAACAGAAAGAGCTTTATAAACAATATAAAGTGTTAGCTGAAAGGGGCGATTGTTTTCAAATTGTTGTGCCAAAAGCAAATATTTTACAATTGAAACTGGCATTTAATACAAAAATACGCAATATTAGTAGCTTATCAATTCTGACGTTAGTCGGAGATAATGTTGAAGGGATGGCAGAATCTGCTTGCAATCAACTAGTGGCTAATAGTGTTGATATTTATCAATATGATATAGAGCCTAAAAGTGTGTCAGTTATCGTGAATCAAGCTGATTTACAACGAGCGGCAGAAATTTTACATAAAACGTTTGTTATTACAGAGCAATCACAAGATAATAACCTTATGATCGCTGTTTCTTGAGCAGAGACGTTTATGAAAATAAGCGATAACCGACAATACATACATTTATTATAATACTGAGATAACTCAAGGAGCATTCGAATGCTAATTTTGACTCGCCGTGTAGGTGAAACTTTAATGATTGGTGACGAAGTAACAGTTACTGTACTAGGCGTTAAAGGCAACCAAGTACGTATTGGTGTTAATGCACCGAAAGAAGTATCTGTACACCGTGAAGAGATTTACATGCGCATTCAAGCGGAAAAAGGAACACCTGTAGCTTCACAAGGTGACTTTTAATTCGTATGAATTAGGCTGACATTGTCAGCCTTGTTTTATTTTACCTATTTAGATTAGATAAAATAAACAGTAAATATAGGCATAAGCTACGTATAACGTTCTATTTTTGCTCATTTTGGTTGTTTCGTAGGCTGTTGAACAAAAAGCGTTATTTTTTACTTAAAAAGTCATTGACATATTTTTGGTAAACCGTAATATGTGCCTCCTCAAGACGGTGAGGTGGCCGAGAGGCTGAAGGCGCTCCCCTGCTAAGGGAGTATGTGGTTTATAGCCGCATCGAGGGTTCGAATCCCTCCTTCACCACCATTATTGATTCCTGTTGATCTTTATGGTCAGCAAGAATAAAAAAGAATTATTGTGCGCTAGTAGCTC